>CAZVPB010000005.1:0-28700 GCA_964628165.1 uncultured Cyanobium sp. | reverse complement strand
TGCTGGAGGACATCCAGATGGCCATGGAGGGCCTCCTGGAGCCGGAGCTGGTGGAACAGCCCCTCGGCGAGGCCGAGGTGAGGGCGGTCTTCACCATCGGCAAGGCCGCCGTGGCGGGCTGCTACGTCACCACCGGCAAGATCCAGCGCAACTGCCGCGTGCGGGTGCACCGCGGCTCCGAGGTGGTGTTCGAGGGAGACCTCGACTCCCTGCGGCGGGGCAAGGACGACGTCAAGGAGGTCGCCACCGGGTACGAGTGCGGCATCGGCATCGACCGCTTCAGCTCCTGGCAGGAGGGGGACCGGATCGAGGCGTTCCGCATGGTCACCCAGCGGCGCAGCCTGGGCGGCTGAGGGCCATGGCATCCGCCACCGGGGCCGCCGCCTCCCCCCGGCTCGAACCCCTCCTCTGGGTCCAGCTGATCGGCCTGGGCGCCCTGCCTCTCGAGGGGCTGCTGCTGCTGCTGGTGCTGGCGGGGAACGACCCCGGCCCGGTGCCGGAACTGGAACGGCTCCTCTGCTGGAGCCTCGGGACACTCGGGCCGATGCTTCTGTTCTGGCGGCGTCCGGTTGATCCCTGGTCCCTGCTCTTCATCCAGACGCCACTGCGGGGTCGCAGGGAACTCCAGCAGCGCCTCAGCGCCCTGCAGGAGGCCGTTCCGCTCCGCATCGCCCTGGCCCTCGGCGCGGTCCTCGGTCTTCCTCTGCTCTGGTGGGTCGACCGCCACGCCGCGGTGGCGGGAAGCCTCACCCCCTTCGACGGCACGCCCCGGCTGCTCGGTCTCCTGGTGGCTTCACTGCTGCTCGGCCTCATGCTGTGGCAGTGGCAGCAGGCGATCCAGGCGGTGTGGCTGCTCAGCCGCGACAGCGCGGCAATCGAGGCCACGCCCCCCCTCAACCTCGAGCAGCTCGAACAGGGCCGGCTGAGCCTGGGGCTGCCGCTGCTGCTCCCCGATCCGCTGCGGCCGCCGCCCCCTCCTCCCGCAACACCATCTGCCCCGTCGACCGCTCCCGTCCCAGGGGGCGACTCCGAGGTCGAGCCCGCCCCCGGCCCTGAGGCGCCGGAGCCCGAAGCCGAGGCGCCCGAGGCGGCCTCAACCGGGGCGGTCGCCGCGATCCCGGTCGAACCAGAGCAGCCCCCCGAAGAGGAGGACAGCCCCGATCTGGAGGATCAGGTCGGCTGAGGCCGTCTCCCCCCCGGCCGCCGCCCGCATCGCCATCACCGCCAGGCCGAGGCCGCCCGAGGCCGCCAGGGCGATCCAGAGGGCCCGGCGGAGTCCCCGCCAGGGCGATCGCAGCTCCGCCATCAGGCGCTCCCGCAGGCGCGGATCGACGGAGGGCTCCGGAGGTGATGCCATGAGGGGGGCTGACAACCACTGGAATGCTAATTTGACGTAATTGCCGGTGTAGCTCAGCGGTAGAGCAACTGATTCGTAATCAGTAGGTCGTCGGTTCAAGTCCGACCATCGGCTTCCCCCCTGATCATGTCGAAGGCGCAGTTACGATTCTTTGGCCCTCTCAATGATCTGCTGAAACCATCTTTTCGGTTCAGAGCCTTCGAACTTTCCACTCTTGAGCGCCGCTCCGTCAAGGATGCCGTCGAAGCCCTTGGCGTGCCGCACACCGAAATCGACCTCATCACAGTGGATGGCGAGTCTGCCGGATTCGATCATCTCATCGCAGCGGATGAGACGATCTGCATCTACCCCCACTTCAGCAGCCTCGATATCACCACCATCACCAGAGTTCGCCCACCGGAACTGATGACGCATCGCTTCGTGGTGGATGTTCACCTCGGCCGTCTTGCCCGCAGGCTGCGGTTGCTGGGGTTCGACACCCTCTATCGCAACGACTGGGACGATGCCGAACTGGCCCGCTGCTCCGAGCAGGAGGGCCGGATCCTGCTCAGCCAGGACAGGGGTCTGCTCAAGCGGCGGCGGGTGCGGCACGGCCAGCTGGTTCGCTCCCATGATCCGGACCGCCAGATCGAGGAGGTGATCGAACGCTTCGATCTCCGCCCGGAGGCCTCCCCCTTCCGGCGCTGTCCTCTCTGCAACACCGTCTTGCGCACGGTGGCGAGGGAGGCCGTGGCGAGCCGTCTGCCACCCCACACCCGGGCCGCCTTCCGGGAGTTCCGGGAATGCCGGAACTGTGGCCGGCTCTACTGGAAGGGAGCCCATCACCGCCGTCTGGGCCGCCTGCTGGAGCGACTGGGAACTCAGCCGGACACCACTTCCTGACCGGGCACCACGAGGGGACGGCGATGGGGGAGGTTGCCGAAGTGCTCCTTCGCGATCGCCACCAGCGCCTCGTCGCTGAGGCCGGCGTCGTCGAGACTCACCACGCCCACGATGCGGTCGATGAGGTCGCGGCGGTGGGTCTCCAGGTAGTGCAGCAGCACCTGGCGCATGTCGCTCTCGCCGGTGCCGTGGCCCAGCAGCAGCACCACATCGGCCTCCGTCATCGCCTCGGTGATGCGGGCGAGGTAGTCCACGTCGAGCGGCGCGCGCTGTCCCGCCAGGGAGCGGTCATGGCGGTGAGTGAGGCGCTGGTTGGTGCCCCAGATGCCATGGGGCTTGAGCACCGAATGCTCCACCTCGTCGCCCTCCAGCAGATAGGTGTCGGTGCGGCTGTGCTCGAGATGGAGGACGAGACGGCGGCTCTGGTCCCCGCGGGGGGAGTCCGGCTCGGGCTCGGGATGATCCGGGGTGACGCCGATCCGCTCCAGGAAATGGCGCGCCCGCATCACTGCCTCGGCATCGAGGTCGGGCTCCCGAACGCCGCAGCCCGTGCGGATCCAGGTCTCCGCGCCGGAGGGCATGCGGACGCGGAGCCGCCGGTCCTTGAGAACCTCCACCTCAGCTCCAAGGGAACGGAAGAGGGCCTCGACCGCCGAAACCCGGACACCATGCTGAAGCGGGTGGGCGAACAGAGCCTGGAGGGTACGGAGATGGTGTCGTTTCATGGCCTTGTCTCGGGATGATTCGACCCTATCGAGCCACCTCGACGCCCCCGGCGCCCCGTAACGATCAAAGACGATGGGTCCGGCTCAGTCCACCTCGATCTTCACCACCTCGAGTCCGTCGTTGCCGAGCCGGCGCAGTTCGCCGGCGGCGCGCAGGGCGGCTTCGTGGGTGTGGAACCGGTAGGCCTCCAGAGGATCCAGCACCTCCATCAGGCTGTCATCCCGGGGATCGATCGCGAGAAAGGGCCCATCCGAGCGCCGCAGCACATAACGCTCCGGCTGGGTGCACTCCATCGGATGGGCGGGATCGATGTCGGGAGCCCAGAAATGCATGGTGGTCACCGCCTTGGTGAATCATCATCGACAGGCCGCTCCCTGGCCGGGGGTGGATCAGGCCGACCCGAAGAGGGAGGCGGAGGGGGAATCGGAGGAATCGAGGGGGCGGTGGTGGACTTCCGCCCAGTGCGCCAGCTCCTGGGCCTCCCAGAGGCTGCCCACCCGCAGGCAGTGGTGCTGCGGATCACATACCCGGTACCCCCCATCCGCCTCGTGCTGGATGGTGGAACCACCCGGCGTGACGATCGTTTCCGGCGGGAGTTGGCTCATCGGGGGCTCCGGAGGGGAGCATGGCAACCCGTGCATCCTGCCCCGCCGCCCGCCGCGGCAGGGGCCGTCAACCCCCCTCGCAACGAGTCGTTGCGTTCGGTGCTTGGGATGATGGAGGGGTTCTTCCGAAGCCGGCGATGTACACGGACTGGACCGCGGTGATCCTGCTGCTGCTCACGGCCGTCCCGCTTGCGGCGGTGGTGGCCACGGCGGCTTTCTTCATCTGGCGGCAGAAACGCTCCTCAGGCTTGTGAGCGGCCCCGCAGCCGCCGCTGGAAACCGGCCGGATCCAGGGTCTGGAGCAATTCCCCGGCACTGAGCCGGCTTGCCCGCGGCACGAGGCCGAGGCTGGAGGCGAGGCGGCCGATCGCGCCGGCGGGGTCGAGCCCCTCCTCCCGCCACGCCTCCAGACCTTCGGCGGCCTCTCTCTTGCTGAGCCTGCGGCCCCGGGGATCACACCAGAGGGGCACATGCCCGTAGCGGGGAGGTGTTCCCCCCAGTTCCCCCATCACCGCCACCTGGGCGGCGGTGGCCCACCAGAGGTCCTCCCCCCGCACCACGTCGGTGATGCCGAGCAGCAGCTCGTCCACCGCGGTGGCGAGGTGGTAGGCCACCAGACCATCGGCCCGCCGCAGGATCACGTCGCCCACATCGCTCGGGCCGTCGAGACGGCCCTCGGCGGCGAAGCGCTCGGTCCAGCGGAGTGGCGCAGGCCGGAGCCGCAGCCTCCAGCTGGGCAGCCGGCCGCCGGTCTTCCCCCAGCACGGCGGCCGCTGGCGGCAGAAGCCCGGATAGACGGGGCTGGCCCCATGGGGCGCCGAGACGTCCGCCAGCATGCGGCGGCTGCAGTGGCAGGGGTAGAGGCGGCCCCTGCGGCGCAGCCACGAGAGGGTGGTGGCGTAGAGACCGCGCCGGCGGCCCTGGAACACCACCGGGCCATCCCAGTCCAGGCCAAGCCAGCGCAGGTCCGCAAGAATGGCCTCCACTGCCCCCGGCCGGTTGCGCGGCAGGTCGAGGTCATCGATCCTCAGCAGCCATTCACCGCCCTGCAGGCGGGCATCCAGCCAGCTCAGCAGAGCGGTGCGGAGATTGCCCCGGTGGAGCGATCCGGTGGGGGAGGGCGCGAACCGGCCCCTGTACCCCCGGGCGCGGGACGCCTGCCCCGCCTCGAGCAGGGCGCCTAAAGCAGCAGGGAGTGCCGCGGTGGGCGTCAGCCGACCCCCTGCACCTTGTCCTTGAACATCTTGCCGGCGGTGAAGGCGGGCACCCGCTTGGCCTCGATCTTGATGCGCTCACCCGTCTTGGGATTGAGGCCCTGGCGGGCGGAGCGGTCGCGGGGCTCGAAGGACCCGAATCCCAGGATCGATACCTTCTTGCCGTCGACCACCGAATCGATGATCGTATCGATCAGGGCATCGACCACCTGGGCGACATCCGTCTTGGTGAGTTCGGTGCGGGCGGCGACGAGGTTAACGAGATCAGCTTTGTTCATCGGGCGTGAAAACCTGCGGGGGCGTTCGGTGGGGAGGGTCGAAGCGCGCTAATGGTATGGGGAGCCGGTCGGGGCGGCAACAAGGAGGGCCAGCCCTGCCAGCAGTCTGCTGCCCCCGTGAACGAGCTTGGCCCCCCGCAGGGCACCCAGGCCCGCGCCGGAGGCGATCCATTCCGGTGATCCGCTTGGCAGCCACTGCCGCAGCCTGTCCAGGCTGCGAAGCTGCCGCGGCCAGTGGAAACACCGGCGGGTGCGCAGCGGCGCCAGTCGGTCCGGCCCCACCGGCACGAGCAGCCGGCCGCAGAAGAGACCATCCAGACCCGCCTCCTCGTCGCGGACGTGCAGCACGCAGCTGCCCGGACCGGGACCGGGCGTCCACAGCAGACGGGTGGCGGCATCCAGCCGGTGTTCGGTGGAGAAGGTGCTCAGCGGCGCCACGCCCGGCAGCAGATAGGCCTCCTGCTCCTGCACGAGCACGGGCCAGCCGATGGCCTGCTGCAGCCGGCGGCAGCGGCCGTGTCCATCGCGGCCCAGCAGCACGATCCACCCCCGCGGCGCCACGTCCGGCCGTCCCCGGTTCCGCTCCGCCAGGAACTCCAGGTTGGCGCGGGTGAGCCCGGGACAGTCGATCAGCAGATCGAGACCGGGCCGCTCCAGCAGCCAGGCACTGCCCCCCTGGCTGTCGCGGCTGGGCGCGAACAGCCACAGGCCGGGCCGCACCGGCAGGGGAGGACGGCCTTCCGGCAGCGGCGGAGCGAGGGAGGAACCGGACTCTGCTGCGGACGTCACCGAAGCGCGCGCGGGCGGCACCTAGCTTGGAACCCAGCCTTGCCAGGCCGTTGACGGCGATCCGGATCGGACAGCCCTGGCCGCTGGGCGCCACGCTCACGGCCGATGGTGTGAACTTCTCCCTCGTGGCCCCCCGGGCCACGAGGGTGGAACTGCTGCTGTTCGGCCACGGCGCGGCCCGCGAACCGAACCGGGTGATCAAGCTGGGTCCGCGCCACCGCTCCGGGGATCACTGGCACGTCGAGGTGCCCGGCATCGGACTGGGCTGCTGCTACGGCTACCGGGTCTTCGGCCCCCTCCACCCCGGCGCCCACGGCTTCAACCCCTCGAAGGTGCTGCTCGATCCCTGCGCCCGGGCGGTCGCGGGCTGGTCGGTGTACGAGCGGGGCAAGGCGGTCGGGGCCTTCCCCAATGCGGCCTGCTGTCTCAAGGGCGTGGTGACCGAGCGCGACCGGTTCGACTTCGTGGCGGCCCCCCGTCCCCGCCATTCCTGGCGGGACACGGTGATCTACGAGCTCCACGTGGGCGGCTTCGGCCGCGGCGAGGGCTGCCCGGTGCGGCGGGAGCGCCAGGGCACCCTCCTGGGCCTGATCGACACCCTCCCCTACCTCCGGAGCCTCGGGGTGACGGCGATCGAGCTGCTGCCGGTGATGGCCTTCGACCCTCAGGACGCCCCGCCCGGTCGTCGCAACCACTGGGGCTACAGCCCCATCAGCTGGCTGGCGCCCCATCCCGACTACCTGCTGCACGGCGATCCGCTGCGGGCGCGGCAGGAGGTGCGGGCCCTGGTGAGCGCCTGCCACCGGGAGGGGCTCGAGGTGATTCTCGACGTGGTGTACAACCACACCACCGAAGGCAACGAGGCCGGCCCCACCCTCAGCTGGCGCGGCCTGGCCGATCCGCTCTACTACCACCAGAACGCCGACGGCCATTACCTGGACGTGAGCGGCTGCGGCAACAGCATCGCCGCCAACCGTCCCCTGGTGCGCCGGCTCATCCTCGAGTCGATGCGGTGCTGGGCCACCGAACTCGGGATCGACGGATTCCGCTTCGACCTCGGCATCGCCCTGAGCCGGGGCGAGCAGCTGGCCCCCCTCGATGCGCCGCCACTGTTCCAGGAGATCGAGGCGGATCCCGAGCTGGCCGACCTCAAGCTGATCAGCGAGCCCTGGGACTGCGGCGGGCTCTACCGGCTGGCGGACTTCCCGGCGCGGCGGGTGGCCGGCTGGAACGGCCGGTTCCGCGATGACATCCGCCGGTTCTGGAAGGGGGACGAGAAGACCTGCTGGGCCGTGGGGCAGTGCCTCAGCGGCCAGCCGGAACTCTTCGGCGGCAAGCCGGCCCCCCCGGGCCGCACGATCAACTTCCTCACCGCCCACGACGGCTTCACCCTCGCCGACCTGGTCACCTACAACCGCAAGCACAATCTCGCCAACGGCGAGAACGACCGGGACGGGGACAACCACAACAACAGCTGGAACCACGGGGTGGAGGGACCAAGCAGCGATCCCGCCATCCGCGCCCTGCGGAACCGGCAGATGCGGAACCTCCTGGCCACGCTCATGCTCTCGGTGGGCAGCCCCATGCTCCTGATGGGGGACGAGGTGAGACGGAGCCAGGGGGGCAACAACAACACCTGGTGCCAGAACAACCCCCTCGGCTGGATGCACTGGCGGCCCGACGAGGAGGATCTGGACCTGCAACGCTTCCTGCAGCGGCTGATCCGGCTGCGCCGCAGGCTGGCGGAGGTGCTGATGCCGGAAGCCGGCGGAGCCGATCTGCAGCGGCACTGGCACGGCGTGGAACTGCAGCGCCCCGACTGGGCCAGCTGGTCCCACAGCCTCGCCTGGAGCATCGAGCATGCACGGCTCGGATCCCTGGTGTGGTGCGGCATGAACGCCTTTCACCGGGCGATGCACTTCGATCTGCCGGCCTGTCCCGCCGGATGGCTGCGGGTCATCGACACCGGCCTGCCGGCGGACGAGGACCTGCCCGAACGACCCGAGCGGTGGCTTCCCCGCGGCGCGCCGCTCGAGAGCCGCAGCCTGATGCTGATGGTGGCGGCACCTCTGCTTCAGGGGGAGGGAAGCGTGCTGTGAGAAAAGAAAGCGGGCGGCGGGAATCGAACCCGCATCATCAGCTTGGAAGGCTGAGGTTTTACCACTAAACTACGCCCGCATTGGTAAGCATGTACCAATGGCGCCCTGTCGGGCTCGGCCATTATGGCCTGCGTTCCCGGCCCCCCTGCTGCCTTGGCGCCCACTGCCCGCGATGTGCCCTCGGCGGGGAAGGCCAGCGGTCCCACCATCAGTGATGCCGCCGACCTGCGCGGTCCGGCCCGCCAGCGGCTGCTCTGGGCCTATGGCCTCGGCGATGTGGGCACGGGCATGGGGGCCTCCCTGATCGGGTTCTACCTCCTGCGCTTCTACGTGGCCGCCGGGCTGCCCCCCTGGCTGGCAGGCCTGGCCTACGGGCTGGGACGCCTGTGGGACGGCATCAACGACCCGATCGTGGGCTGGCTGAGCGACAAGACCGACAGCCGCTGGGGGCCGCGGCTGCCCTGGATCCTCTGGAGCGCGGTGCCGCTGGGGATCGCGATGGGGGCGATGTGGTGGCTTCCGCCCTGGCCGGGCATCTGGATCAAGTTCGCCATCTTCCTGGTGATCTCCGTGGTGGCCAACAGCCTCTACACCTGCGTCAACCTCCCCTACACCGCCCTGGCCGCCGAGCTCACCACCGACGTCTCCCTGCGCACCCGTCTCAACACCACCCGTTTCACCGGTTCGATCCTGGCCACCGTCACGGCGGCCCTGCTGGCCGGCGTGCTGGTGCGCGACCTCAGCGACGCCGGCAGCTATCTGCCGGTGGGGCAGGTGTCCGGCCTCATCATCACGGCCTCGGCCCTTCTCTGCGGCTGGGGCCTGATGCCCGCCGCCCGCCAGTGCCAGCGTCCCGAGCGGACCACGGGCACCACCCGGCGGTTGCTGCGGCGCGTGCTCCGCAACGGCCGCTTCGGCATGGTGCTCGGCCTCTATCTCCTCCTGTGGTGCTCGCTTCAGCTGATGCAGGCGGTTTCCCTCTTCTTCCTGCCCGTGGTGATGGAGGTGCCCGAGACCCTCAGCAAGCTGATCCTGCTGCCCTTTCTGGTGAGTTCGCTCGGGGGACTGTGGCTGTGGAACGCCGTTTCCCATCGCAGCGGCCGCCTCAGCGCTCTCCGCTACGGCAGCGGCCTCTGGATCGCCGCCTGCCTGATCGTGATGCTGCTCCAGCCCCTGGACAGCACGATGCCGGCCTTCGCCTGGCCGGGGAATGCGATCAAGCTGATGCTGCTGTTATGCACCATCGTGATCGCAGGCCTCGGAGCCGCCACGGCCTATCTGATTCCATGGTCGCTGCTGCCGGATGCCATCGATGCCGATCCTGAAAAACCGGCCGGCCAGTACAGCGCCTGGATGGTCCTGGCCCAGAAGCTCTGCATCAGCCTGGTGATCACGCTCCTGGGTGCCCTGCTCACCGCCAGCGGCTACGACGAGACCCTCCCCAACCCCCAGCAGCCCGAAAGCGCCCTGCTGGCGATCCGGCTGTGCATGGGCCTGATCCCGGGATTGCTGGTGGTGCTGGGCCTGGTGGTGATGCGTCGCTGGCCGCGGCGTCTGCCCGGAAGCGCATGAGCCGGTCCCTGCTTCCCCTCCCGGCGTTGCGGCCTCCCCGCTGGCTCCTCCGCTTCGGCAGCAGCCTGATGATCGGCGGCCAGGCGGTGAGTGCCATCGCCCGCGGCCGGATCTCCCTCGCCGACCTGTTCCCGGAACTGCTGGAGGCGGGGCCGGGGTCGTTCCTGATCGTGCTGATCACCGGCCTGGCGGCGGGAACGGTGTTCAACATCCAGGTCGCGGCGGAGCTCACCAAGCAGGGGGCCAGCGCCGCCGTGGGCGGCCTGCTGGCGCTGGGCCTCTCGCGGGAGATCGCCCCGCTCCTCACCGCCACCCTGCTCACCGGCAAGGTGGCCACCGCCTATGCGGCCCAGCTGGGCACGATGAAGGTGACCGAGCAGATCGACGCGATCACCATGCTGCGCACCGATCCGGTGGAATACCTGGTGGTGCCCCGGGTGCTGGCGATGGTGGTGATGTCGCCGGTGCAGTGCCTCCTCTTCTTCGGGGTGGCGATCTGGTCGGGACAGCTGAGCAGCACCCTGCTCTACAACGTGCCGCCGACGGTGTTCTGGAATTCGGTGCGCACCTGGATGGAACCCAAGGACGTGCCTTCGATGCTGGTGAAGGCCATCGTGTTCGGCCTGCAGATCGCCGTGCTGGCGTGCGGCTGGGGGCTCACCACCCGGGGGGGGCCCAAGGAGGTGGGCACCAGCACCACAGGCGCGGTCGTGTTCATCCTGGTGACCGTGGCCCTGATGGATGTCGTGCTCACCCAGATCCTCTTCGGATGACGACCTCACCCGCCGATGACACCGCCGCCGCGGTGACCCTGGCCCCCCGCCCCTGGGTGGCCCTCGCCGTGATCGCCCTCGGCGCCTCTGCCCTGCTGCCGGCTGGAGAGATCCCCTGGCTGCGGGCCGCCGCTGCGGTGGTGGCGCTGTTCGGGGTGTTTCTCCTGGTGCAGACGCTGCTGCTGCGGCTGCGGTTCGATCCGGAGGCGCTGCTGGTGCTGCGGGCGGGCAGCGAGATCCGGCGCTTCCCCTACGAAGCCTGGCTGGGCTGGCGGCTGTTCTTTACGCCGGTGCCGGTTCTGTTCTATTTCCGGGAGGAGCGGAGCATCCACCTGCTGCCGGTGCTCTTCGACGCCGGCGCCCTCCGTGAACAACTGCGGCGCCGGCTGCCGGCGCTGGCACCGACCGAAGGCCGATGACCGATCCCACCACCCCGCCCGAGCCTTCCGCCCAGGAGCCGCCCACCCCGGCGGAGTCTCGCCCCGGCGGGCCTCCGCCGGGCCTGGAACCCCTGCTGGAGCTGGCCACCGCGGAGCTGGCGGCGCGCCGGGACGGTCTGCAGGCCGAGATCGCCCAGCTGGA
Source organism: uncultured Cyanobium sp. (assembly GCA_964628165.1). GTDB lineage: Bacteria > Cyanobacteriota > Cyanobacteriia > PCC-6307 > Cyanobiaceae > Cyanobium. The sequence goes on along the minus strand of CAZVPB010000005.1, from coordinate 17,823 downwards.
GCAACGGCGGAGCGAGCTGGAGCAGGAGCTGCAGCACAGCTTCGCGGGTCAGTCCGATGCGATCGCCAGGCGCCTCAAGGGCTTCCAGGACTACCTGGTGGGGGCCCTCCAGGATCTGGCCGTGGCCGCAGAACAGATGGAGCTGGTGGCCCAGCCCGTGGTGGTGCAGCCTTCCCCCCTCGACCAGGCCTCGGCGAGCCGGAATGGTGAGGCCGACGCGGGAGCGGCCCCGGCGGCGGCGGGCCAGTTCGCCGACGACGAGGCCTTCATCCGGGATCGTCTGGCCGGATTCCTCGGCCAGCCGGATTTCCATGCCGAACCCTGGCGGCTCCGCCGCAGCCTCGAACCCGAGGCGGCCTCCCTGCTCGAGGACTGGTTCCTGTACCAGGGGGGCAGGGGGGCCCAGCCCAGCAGCGGCAGCCGCAACCGCAACGCGGTCATCGCCGCCGCCGCCATCGCCCTGCTCGGAGAGCTCTACGGCGACCGCTTCCAGACCCTCGTGCTGGCCGGGCAGCCGGAGCGGCTCGGGGAGTGGCGCCGGGGACTCCAGGATGCCCTCGGGCTGACCCGGGAGGACTTCGGTCCGGCCTGTGGCATCGTGCTGTTCGAGCGGCCCGAGCCCCTGATCGAACGGGCGGACCGGCTCGAGGAGCGGGGCGAACTTCCCTTCATCGTGATCGATGCCGCCGAACGGGCCGTGGAGATTCCGATCCTCCAGTTCCCCCTCTGGCTGGCCTTCGCCGCCGGGCCGGCGGAGATGATCGACGAGGAGGAGTTCACCTGAGCCTGCATCCGCCATGCCCCCGATCCTCCTCCCCCTCCTGCTGCTGCTGAGCGGCTACCTGCTCGGGTCCATCCCCAGCGGCTGGCTGGCCGGCCGCTGGCTGGCCGGCATCGACCTCCGCCGTGAGGGCTCCGGATCCACCGGGGCCACCAACGTGCTGAGAGTGGTGGGGCGCGGTCCTGCGCTGGTGGTGCTGATCGTGGACGTGCTCAAGGGCACCGCTGCCGTCCTGCTCGCGCGCAGCCTGCTCGGCGGCACCGCCGCGGCGGCCACCACCCCGCTCTGGCAGCTGGATGCCTGGGTGGTGGCGGTGGGGCTGGCCGCCCTCGCCGGCCACATCTGGCCCGTATGGCTCGGGGGGCGCGGCGGCAAGGCCGTGGCCACCGGCCTGGGGATGCTGCTGGGACTGGCCTGGCCGGTGGCCCTGGCCTGCCTCGGGGTCTTCCTCGCGGTGCTGGGCCTGAGCCGGATCGTGTCCCTCTCCAGCGTCGCCGCGGCCCTCTCCCTGCCCCTCCTGATGCTTCTGTGGACGCGTGATGAGCCGCGCCCCGCCTACCTCGCCCTGGCGCTGATCGCCGCGGCGATGGTGGTGTGGCGGCACCGCGGCAACCTGCAGCGGCTGGTGGAGGGCAGCGAACCCCGCCTGGGCGAACGGCGGGGCTGAGGCGCCCGTTCCTTCAGCCCAGCGCGCGACTCCGCTCGGCCGCGGCCAGCACCGCCTCGATCAGGGCCGAACGCGTGCCGGCCCGCTCGAGTGCCCGCAGCCCCGCCACGGTGGTCCCGGCGGGGCTGGCCACCATGTCCTTGAGCTGGCCGGGGTGGAGCTCCTTGGCCCGCAGCAGTTCCGCGGTGCCGGCCAGGGTGCGGTGGGCCAGGTGGGCGGCCAGGCCGCGGGGCAGCCCGGCCGCGACGGCGCCATCGGCCAGGGCCTCGGTGATCAGCGCCAGAAAGGCCGGACCGGAGGAGGTGAGGGCCAGGAAGGCATCCAGCTGGCCTTCCGGGAGTTCCAGCACCTCCCCCACCGCGGCGAACAGGCCGAGCACCCGCTCCCGCTGCTCGGCGCTCACTCCACGACCGAGGCTGAGACCGGTGAGACCCATCCCCACCAGGCAGGGGGTGTTGGGGACGGCCCGCACGCAGCGGTGCCGCGGGAAGAGGTCTTCGAGCCGATCAAGACGGATCCCGGCCAGCACCGAGATCAGCAGGGGCGGCGCATCGCCGTCGACGGGCTCCACCGCCGCGGCGGCAGCGGCCTCGAGCTGCTGGGGCTTGACCGCCAGGAGCACGGTGGGGCAACGCCAGGCCTCCTCCGGCTGCACCGCCACCCTGCCGCCGTAGCGTCCGGAGAGGGCACCCACCGACCCTTCGGTGGCCACCACCGCCCGGAGTTGGGAAACGGAGAGCAGGCCCCTCTCCAGCAGCGGATCGACAAGGGCACGGGCCATCGACCCGAAGCCGATGACCCCGAACCCGCAGGTGTCGGACGAGGCGGGGGCGTCCTCAGCCCATCGCATCCGTACGGCCCCAGGCGGGACTCGGGGCGGCTTCCTGGGGATCGACCATGGACGGACGTCCCGGCACGGAGGTGGGGGCGGCAGCCTCCTCGCCCCCGGCGGTGGTGACCGTCACGCAGCTGGGGGCGAACAGGAAGATGCTCTCGCCGACCCGTTCCTGGTGGCCGTCGATGGCGAAGGTGCCGCCGGCCACGAAATCCACTGCCCGCTGCGCCTGGTCGGGCTCCATCATCGTCAGGTTGAGGATGACGGTCTTGCGCTCCCGCAGGGCCTGGATCGCCCGCGGCATCTCGTCGAAGCTGCGGGGCTCCATGAGATGCACTTCCGCCACGGCGCTGGTGAGGCCCGGCATGCCGATCACGTTGGACCCGGCGAAGGGATCCTCGGCATGGAAGTCGGTGTTCAGGGCCAGGGCGCTGGAGGGAGGCACGGGGCTCGTACTGGTGCTGCCCATCGAACCGGAATCCTCGGTCATCTCACCGGTGTCGTAGTCGAGATCCTCGTCGTCGTAGTCGCCGTCCAGGTAATCGTCGCCGGAGACCACGGCACGCAGGCGGGAAAACAACGACACGGAGAAGGCCTCGGGGGGGAGTGCGTGAGACCTGAATAGCGTCCCATGCCGGGCGCGGCAAGGACTCAGGGGCAGGCCGTCGGCGAATCCGTCCGCGGACCGAACACGGCCGTGCCCAGCCGCACCCAGGTGCTTCCGGCGGCCACCGCCTCCCGCCAGTCGCCGCTCATCCCCATCGAGAGTTCCGGCAGCTCCAGTTCCGCCGCCAGGGCAGCGCACTCCCTGAAGAGGCGGCGGCCTTCGGCGGGGGGCAGACCGAAGGGGGCGATCGTCATCAGCCCCACGATCCGCAGAGGCTGCATCACCCGCAGTTCGGGCCATGCAGCCCGCAGGGCGGCCGGGTCGAAGCCCGTCTTGCCCGGGTCCGGCCGCAGTTTCACCTGCAGAAGGATCCGTGGCGCCGCGCCCTCCTCGGCGGCGATGCGCCGCAGGCGTTCCGCCAGGGCGCAGCCGTCGACGGAGTGGATCGTGCCGAAGCGTCGCAGCACACCGCGGGCCTTGTTCGACTGCAGACGGCCGATGAAGTGCCAGTCGAGGGGCTCGAGGTCCCGCAGGGCCTCCTGCTTCGCCACGGCCTCCTGGAGCCGGCTCTCGGCGAAGCTGCGCTGTCCGGCCGCCACCGCCCGGCGGATCGCCTCGGCCGGATGACCCTTGCTCACCGCCAGCAGGCGGGCGGAATCCGGCAGCTCCCGCCGCAGACGATCGAGTCGGCGGGCGATCGGGTCTTCCGCCCCGGCCCCGGACGGCATCGGCATGGAGGAAACGATGGGCGGCGGTTCAGATGAAGGTCTGGTTGAACAGTTCGCGCCAGCGCGCCTGATCCTCCGAACCGCTGCGCCGGCAGCGGGCCAGGTTCTGCTCGGCGTAATGGCGGGCGTCCATGAGCGGGATCACCTCGAACATCGCCCCCCGGGGCTGCAGGGTCACCAGGAAGAAGATGCGCTGGGCATAGAGGGTGGCGTAGAGGTCGCGGTTGTCGTTGACGGGAGCGACCCGGTAGAGCAGCCCGAACGTGGGATGGTTGAGATACCGTTCCGTGTTCACGTGGCGGGCGAACTCGCGAAGTTGGCCCTCAGACTACGGGGCTAGTGGACACCCGCCAGCAGGCGAAGAGCGAGCAGCGCCAGCAGGGCGGCAGCGGCGATCACGGTGGCGGTGCCGCCGTTCCCGGGGGGATCGTGCAGTTCGCCCGGCGGGATCCAGCGCCCCCCCCGGGCCAGAAGCGCCTCGGCCCCCTGCTCGGAACGGAGCAGCAGGTTGGCCAGCAGCCGCTCCCCGAGGGCCAGCACCAGGGCCAGTCCGGCCTTCCAGCCGAGGCTCTTGAGGCTCACCGCCCGGGTGGCGAGGGACCGGAGCAGGTTCTGCAGCTCCTCCTGCACCAGCGGCAGGAAACGCAGGGACAGCAGCAGGGTGAAGCCGAGGCGTTCCACCGGCCAGCCCAGCGCCCCCAGCGGCCGGACCCAGCCGCTGATCACCCACACCAGCTCCTCGGGACTGGTGGTGAGCAGCAGCAGGTTGGCGCTGTGCACGAGGGTGAACAGCAGGGTCGCTCCGTTCAGGCCCAGTTCCGCCGAGCGGCGCGACACCACCAGCGGGCCGAACCGGGCCTCACCCACCGACACCGGGCCGAGGCGCAGGACCTCCCATCGGCGTCCGAGCCTTTCCGGCGGGGGCTGGCCAGGCTCCCCCGGAGCCAGCCGAAGCTCAGCGGGGCTCCGCTGCAGCGGCTGGGAAGGGGCCGGGGCCGCCGGCAGCAGCGCCGCCAGCACCCCCACCAGCACCGACAGCAGCAGCAGGGCGGCCAGCCCGCGCCTCCACAGACGGAAGGGAAGACCACTCACGGCCGTGATGAGCAGGAGCAGGCCCACCAGCGCAAGGCGCCACAGCGGACCGGCCAGGATCGGCGTGATCAGGAAAGCGAGGGTCCAGGCGAACTTCAGCCGGGGATCCAGCCGCCGCAGCCAGCTGCCGCGGCCCGTTCCCTGGTCGACGTACTGGCCCAGGGGAAGCTGGCGGAGCCAGTCCATTCAGCGGCCGCCGCTGCGCTCCTGGCGCGCCAGGCTCCGCTCGGCATCCCGCTGCTGACGCCCCCTCCAGAACAGACGGATCGGAGTGCCCTCGAAACCGAGACCCTCCCGGATCTGTCGTTCCAGGTAGCGGCGGTAGGTGTCACCGAAGAGCCGGGGCTCGTTCACGAACAGGGTGAAGCTGGGGGGGCGGGTGGCCACCTGGGTGCCGTAGTACAGGCGTCCCTGACGGCCGCCGCGGCTGGTGGGGGGGGATCGCCAGCGCAGCGCCTCCTGGAGCACCTCGTTGACCACGGCGGTGCTGACGCGGCGCCGGTGCTGCTCCACGGCCCGCAGGGCGAGGGGGAAGAGGGCCTCCACCCGCTGGCCGGAGAGGGCCGAGGTGAACAGCATGGGGGCCCATTCGAGGAAGTAGAGGCGGGCGCGGAGATCCTTCTCCATCGCCGTCATCGTGTGGCTGTCCTTCTCGACCGCATCCCACTTGTTCACCACCACGACGCAGGCCTTGCCCTCCTCCTCGATCCGGCCGGCCAGGCGCTGATCCTGATCGGTGACGCCGTCGAGGGCGTCGATCACGAGCAGGCACACATCGCTGCGGGAGATCGCCCGGAAGCTGCGGTTGATGCCGAAGAATTCCGGCCCGTAGTCCACGCTCCGCCGGCGGCGGATGCCGGCGGTGTCGAGCAGGCGCCAGGTCTGCCCCTGCCGCTCGAGGGTGGTGTCGATCGTGTCGCGGGTGGTGCCCCGCACGGGACTCACGATCGCCCGCTTCTCCCCGCAGATCGCATTGAGAAGGCTCGACTTGCCCACGTTGGGGCGGCCGATGATGGCGAGCTGGATGGGTTCAGGCCCCTCCTCCTCGCCGCTCGGCGGCAGATGACTCACCACCTTCTCGAGCAGTTCGGCGGTGCCGGCGCCGTGGATCGCCGAGACCGGCATCGGTTCCCCCAGCCCCAGGCTCCAGAACTCGGCGGCCATGGCGAGACCCTGCTCGGGCGACTCGCACTTGTTCACCGCCAGCAGCACCGGCACCGTCTGGCCGCGCAGCCAGGCGGCGATGGCCTCGTCGGCTGCCGTCATCCCCTGCTGGCCGTCCACGATGACCACCGCCACGGCCGCCTCCTCGAGGGCGAGCCGGGCCTGCTCGCGGATCTCGGGCAGGAACTCGCTGTCCTCGTCGAACACGAGGCCGCCGGTGTCGACCACCCGGAAGCGGTGCTCCCCCCAGAAGCCTTCCTGATAGGTGCGGTCGCGGGTGACGCCGGGCCGGTCGTGCACGATCGCCTCCCGGCTTCCGCAGAGACGGTTGACCAGCGTGGACTTGCCCACGTTGGGGCGGCCGATGATGGCGACGACGGGCAGGCTCAAGCGGGCTTATCCCTTCCGGATCCTTCTGCAGTAGACCCTACAGGGGGAAGACCTCTCCCCCGTGGAGCCGCCGTGGAGCGCCATGCTCGATCTGATCGCCAGCATCATCGTCGATCTCTCCGATCAGAAGCTCTATGCCTACGACGCGGCCCAGCGCCTGGTCTGGGCGACGGCGGTGAGCACCGGCAAGCCCTCCACGCCCACCCCCGTGATGGAGGGGAAGGTGCTGAGCAAGTACCGCAGCGTCACCATGCGCGGCAGCGACTACGTGACCCCCGGAGTGCCCTGGGCGATGTGCATCACCGCCGACGGCGCCATCTGCCTGCATGGAGCCCCCTGGCAGGAGTCTGCCGGCCAGGCCTTCGGTGTGCCCCGCAGCCACGGCTGCGTGCGGCTGCCCACACCGCAGGCGCGCTGGCTGTTCGAGCGCACCTCCCTCGGCACGCCGGTGACGATCCGTCCCTGAGCCCTGGAGCGGCGGCGGATCAGCCCACCGGCGGGTCGCCCGGATGTCCGGCGGCCGGGTCGGAGGGGGGATCGAGCAGGGGTGGCAGGGGACCTTCGGCGGCCAGCACCTCCCCCCGTTCGGCGAGGTGGGCCAGGAGCCAGTTCACGGCGGTGGCCCGGCGGGTGCGGCGGGGAAAGAGCTCGCCGATGCGGTAGCCGGCGAAGCCCAGCTGCTGCTTGAGCAGCTGTTTGTGGGGCGGCGCGATGGAGCGGGTGAGGCGCACGCTGGCGCGACGCTCGGCGATGAGCGGCGGCGCCTCGGGGAAGGCCTCGGCCCATTCCGCCGGCGTGGCGGGGCCGGCGCGCCAGGGCAGTCCTGGTGCGGCGGCGGGATCGGGCAGGTAGCCCAGCCGCTGCCACACCAGTTCGCAGACGAAGCGGTCGCTGGTGCGGTCTGCGAGCACGGCTTCGAGCAGGGGCCGGCTGAGCGGGTAGGGGGTGAACGGGGGACTCATGGCATCACCGGCGGCCAGCCCTGGCGCACGAGCAGCAACGTGAAATAGGGAAGCGCGCCGGCGTCCACGGCCGCGGCGGGGACCACCTGCTCGTCGGGCCAGCCGATCCGGCGGGCGAGCAGGGTGGAGGGCAGCAGACCGCGGCGTTCCAGCAGCGGCCGCACCCAGGACCAGCGCCGGCCGAGCTTGAGCAGCGCGAGCACCTCCGCCGCGCCGGCGGCCCGGTCGAGCAGCGATGTGAGTTCGCCCTCCGTCTCCGGCGTGGGCACGATCCGCAGCCCCTCCTGCTGCAGCGCCAGGGGCCAGGCACCGGCGGCCGCCGCCGCCAGCGGGGCGGCGATCCCGGGAATCAGCCGCACGGCACAGCCGGGATGCCGCTGGCGCAGGGCCAGCAGCACGTAGCTGGCGGTGGCGAAGAGGGACACATCCCCCTCGCAGAGAAAGACCACCCTCGCGCCGCCGGCCGCCGCCGCGGCCAGCCGGTCGGCCGCCTGCCACCAGGCCCGCCGCCGCGGCTCCGCCGCGCCCACCATCGGAAACGGCAGCGGCAGCCGTGGCTGCGATGCCCGGAGCCAGCGGGCGGCGATGGTGGCGGCCATGCCCTCCGCCGCCGGGTCCGCCACCGGATAGGCCACCAGATCCGCGCGCCGGATCGCCCGCACCCCGGCCACGGTCACCAGCTCCGGGTCGCCCGGTCCCACACCCACCAGGGTGAGGCCCCCGGTGGCCAGCTGGGTGGAGGGCAAAGCAGGCAAGTGTCGTGCGGATGGGGCGGACGCCCGGCGGGCCCTTTCTAGGCTGGGACACCGCAGCAAGCGCCCGATGACCCTGCTGGCCCTCTTTCCCGTCCCGGAGGGGACCGCCCCGGTGCGGCGGCCGGACCGGCTCACCAGCGATGTGGACACGATCCAGGCTGAACTGGCGGCACGGGGCATCCGTTTCGAGCGCTGGCCCGCCCGCCGGGAGCTCATGGCCGGAGCGGACCCCGCCGCGATCCTCGCGGCGTACGCGGAGGAGATCGATCGGGTCCAGGCGAAGGGGGGGTACGGCACCGTCGACGCGATCCGCCTCAGCCCCGATCACCCGGACCGGGAGGCACTGCGGCGCAAGTTCCTGGCCGAGCACACCCATGCCGAGGACGAGGTGCGGTTCTTCGTGGAGGGCCGCGGCCTGTTCTGCCTGCACCTGGGCGACGAGGTGCTCCAGCTCGTCTGCGAGCGGGACGACTGGATCGCCGTGCCCGCCGGCACCCGCCACTGGTTCGACATGGGAGCGCAACCCCGCTTCTGCGCCCTCCGCTTCTTCAACGATCCCGCGGGATGGGTGGCGGACTTCACCGGGGATCCGATCGCCGGGCGCTTCCCCCTGCTCGATGAAGTGCTGCTGGGCGCCGCCTGATCAGCTCAGCCGTGCATGCGGGGCTCCGGGTGGAGGGTGCGCAGCACTTCCGCCTCCGCCTCCGCCAGCTCCTCGAGCCGGTTCACCACCGTGTGCCGTGGCCAGCGGCCCTCGCACAGCTGCCAGTACAGGCCGAAGTGACGCGCCTCGCTGGCCAGCAGGTCGCCGTAGAGCGCCCGCAGCTCCGGATCGGGACTGTGTTCCGCCAGCAGAGCCATGCGCTCGTGGCTGCGGGCCTCGATCAGCCCCGCCACCAGGAAGCTGTCGAGCATGCGCTGCGGCTCGCCGCGGCGCACATGGGCGTTGAGGGCGGCGCCGTAGGGGGGCGCAGCCAGGGGGCGCAGCGCGATGCCGCGACAGTCGAGCAGCGCCTGCACCCGCTCGAAATGCTCCAGCTCCTCCCGCGCCAGCGGGCTGAGCACGGCCGCGAGCTCGCCATCGGAGGGGTAGCGGAACATCAGCTGCAGGGCGACGCCGGCCGCCTTGCGCTCGCAGTGGGCATGGTCGAGGAGGATCAGCTCGGGATGGGCGATCGCCTGCTCCAGCCAGGCCGGCTGGGTGGGCTCGGCGAGCCAGCGCAGCGGAGCGAGGCTCAAGGGTCCCGCCGCAGATGCTCCACCAGCCCCTCGAGGGCCAGCCGGTAGCCGACAGGACCGAAGCCGCAGATCACCGCCATGGCCCGGTCCGCGAGCAGGGAGCGGTGCCGGAAGGCCTCCCGGGCGTGGACATTGCTGAGATGCACCTCCACGAAGGGAATCGCCACCGCCAGCAGGGCATCCCGGATCGCCACCGAGGTGTGGGTGAAGGCCGCGGCGTTGATCACGATGCCGTGGCAGCGGCCGGCCGCCGCCTGGATCCGGTCCACCAGCTCCCCCTCGTGGTTGCTCTGGAAGCACTCGATCCCCACGCCGAGGCGGCCCGCGTGCTGGAGCAGGGCGGCGTCGATCTCCGCCAGGCTGGCGTTTCCGTAGAGGCCCGGCTCACGGCGGCCCAGCAGGTTGAGGTTGGGGCCGTGAAGCACGAGCAGCAGCATGGCGGTGGCAGGCGGGCCGGCTGGTAAGTTTCCCCGGTGTGGTTCGGGTCGGTGCCCGAGTGGTTAATGGGGGCGGACTGTAAATCCGCTGGCTCTGCCTACGTTGGTTCAAATCCAACCCGGCCCACCTTCCACATGCCCTTGTAGCTCAGCGGTAGAGCACTCCCTTGGTAAGGGAGAGGTCACGAGTTCAAGTCTCGTCAAGGGCTTCCTCCCCGCCTTCCACCCCCATGGGCCCCTCGACCGGCGCACCTGCGTCGCCGCTCACCCGTGTTCCTGTGGAGGCGATGCGGGACCCCGTGAGCCGCGGCGACACCCGCCCCCTGGCCAGGCGGCTGGAGCAGCTGGAGCGGCTCGGGACCTTTCTCGAGGCGGTGCGGGAGGAGATGACCGAGGCCCTCGGGGCCGACCTCGGCAAGCCCCCGGTGGAGGCCTCCTTCGAGTGGATCGCCGTGCACCAGGAGCTGCGCCTCGCCCGGCGACGGCTCCGGCGCTGGCTGCGGCCCCGGCCCGTGTCCCTGCCGGCCTGGGCACTGCCCGGCGGGGCGGAACTGAGGCCGGAACCCCTCGGCTGCGTGCTCATCATCGGTCCCTGGAACTACCCCTTCTCCCTCTGCCTGCAGCCGCTGGTGAGCGCCCTGGCGGCGGGCAACGCCGCCGTGCTCAAGCCCTCCGAGCACGCCCCGGCCACGGCAGCCCTGATCGCGCGGCGCCTGCGTGAGCACTTTCCCGCCGAGCTGGTGGAGGTTGTGCAGGGGGACGGGGCGGTGGCGGCCCGGCTGCTCGAGCAGCGCTTCGACCACATCTTCTTCACCGGTGGCGGCCGGGTGGGACGACTGGTGATGACCGCGGCGGCCCGCCATCTCACCCCGGTCACCCTCGAACTGGGCGGCAAGAGCCCCGCGATCGTGCTGAAGGACGCCGATCCGGTCGCCACGGCGCGGAGGCTGTGCTGGGGGAAGGGCATCAACGCCGGGCAGACCTGCGTCGCCCCCGACCATCTGCTGCTCACCCCGGGGGTGCGGGACGTCCTCGTGCCGCAGCTCGCCGCCTCGATCCGGAGGTTCTACGGCGACGAGCCGCTGCGGAGCCCGGATCTGGGTCGGATCGTGAATGCCGCCCAGTACGACCGACTGGTGGACCTGCTCCGTCAAGCCCGCGCCAGCGGACGGGTGCTGCTGGGGGGAGGCTGCGACCCGCAGGAGCGGCGCATCGAGCCCACCGTGATCCGCGTGGAGGATCCGGAGCGGGATCCGCTCATGCAGGAGGAACTGTTCGGTCCGCTGCTGCCGCTGGTGGAGGTGGACAGCCTGGAGGAGGCCCTGGGGAGGATCCGGCGGGGACCCAGCCCCCTGGCGCTCTACCTCTTCGGCGGGGACGCCGCCGAACGCCACCGGGTCCTGGAGTCCACCTCCTCCGGCAGCGTCGTCTTCAACGACGTGATCATCCAGGCCGGCATCGCCCAGCTCCGCTTCGGAGGCGTGGGGGAGAGCGGCATGGGGGCCTACCACGGGGAGACGGGGTTCCTCACCTTCAGCCACCGCCGTCCGGTGGTGCGGCGCTCCCTCTGGCCCGATCTGCCCTTCCGCTACCCCCCCTACGCCGGCAAGCGTCGCCTGCTGGAGTGGCTGCTGGGCTGAGGCCCGACGGGGGCTGGGCGAGGCGGGCCTTGCACCGTAACGTGCGCCCAGCGATCCGTCGTGCCCATGCGCCGCCTCCTCGCCGCCCTGGCCCTGAGCGTGCTGGTGCCCCTTCCCGGCCTCGCGGCCGAGGTCACCGTCGAAGCCGGCGACACTCTCTCCGAGCTCGCCGAGCGGCACGGTGTGGGGCTGCGGGAGCTGATGCGACTGAACGGCATCGACAATGCTGACCACGTGGAGGTGGGGGATCGCCTCAAGGTGCCCGGCGGGGGATCCACCCCCGCTGCGGCCTCCGGCCAGGTGACGGTGGAGGCCGGCGACACCCTCTCCCGGATCGCCGAACGGCATGGGCTCAGCGTTCAGCAGCTCATGGCCATCAACGGCATCGACGATGCCGACCACGTCGAGATCGGCCAGACCCTCCGCCTCCGTGGGGGCGGCGCCGCCAGGAGCGAAGCGTCGACCCCGACCGCCTTCACCTACGAGCAGGGGGCCGAGGAACACGTGGTGCGCAAGGGGGAGAGCCTTTCGGCCATCGCCGCGGGCCACGGCGTGGAGCTGGAGAAGCTGGTGGCCCTCAACGGCATCGACGATCCGAATCTCGTGAAGGCGGGCCAGCGGCTTCGCCTCACCGGCGACGGCGACCCGGACCCGGCACCGGCGGCGGCCGCTGCGGCGGCACCGGCGGCACCCACGGAGACGGCGGAACCGGCTGCTGCGCCGAAGCCCGCCCCCAGGCCCCAGACCCAGGACACGCCCGTGGCCATGGCCAGGGCGACCTCCGCGACGACCTGGCGGACCTACGGCCCGATGCGCGTGGACTGGGGACAGTGGCAGCCGATGGGCGGCAGCATGGTGACGCCCGGCATCAACGAGGCCGGTCAGCCCATCTATCTGGCGGTCAACTGCGGCGCCCGCAAGATGAACGCCACCACCGCCGAAGGGAACTGGCAGGACTGGCAGGATCCCTCGGCCGATTTCCAGCGGAAGCTGATGACCGACTTCTGCACCAGCCAGGAACGCTGAACCGGGCCGGTCCCTCAGGCCGCCCAGTGCAGCGGCCAGGGACACCGGAGGAAATGACGGCCCGAGGCACGGAGCCAGAGTCTCTGGACTCCGTCGTCGCTCTCGCCGATGAGCTCCTCCTGCACCAGGCGCCGGGCCAGCCACCCCCACGGTTCCTCCGCCGCTCCCTCACCGGCCGCCAGGGCCCGACGGAGCGAACGCAGGTCCGCTCCGTCGGCCGCCTCGATCGTCTCGAGCAGCCGCAGGGCGTGGTCCGACCAGTCGCGCCGCCGGGACGAGGCCAGGCAGTTGTCGCAGCGTCCGCAGGGCTCCACCACCTCCCCAACGGCCCGCAGCAGCGCCTGCTCGCGGCAATCCTCCCCCTCCGCCACGGCCTCCATCTGCCGCACGGCACGCTGGGCCTGAACCGCCCTCGCCTCCGGGGAGGGTTCCAGCCCTTCCGCCGAGGTGCGGCGCCCCGCGGCACGGATCGCCCACCCGAGGGCGACACGGTCGCCCGGATCGAAGAGCACCACGCACCGGGCCGGACCACCGTCACGGCCGGCACGGCCGGACTCCTGCAGATACCCCTCCGCACTCGCCGGCAGATCGAGATGGAGCACCAGGCCCACGTCCGGCCGGTCCAGCCCCATGCCGAAGGCGATCGTGGCCACGAGCACCGGCGAGGGATCGGCCTGGAAGAAGGCCAGCGCCGCCTGCCGGCGCTCGGGCTCCATGCCGGCGTGGTAGGCCGCCGTGCGCAGCCCCGCCGCCGCCAGCCGGGCGGCCCAGTCCTCCACCGAGCGCCGCGTGCGGGCGTAGATGAGCACGGCTCCGCGGGCCTGACCCACCTCCTCCAGCACCACAGGGAGGGGCTCGGGGGGACGGCGCCGCATGGCGTAGCGGAGGTTGTCGCGACGGGCCGATCGCACCTGCACCAGGGGACGGCTCAGCCGCAGCAGCCGGATGATCTCCGCCCGCACCCGCGGGCTGGCGGTGGCACTGAGCGCCACCAGGGGGAGCCCCGGGCAGAGCCCGCGGAGATCGCCGAGGCGGCGGTAGTCGGGCCGGAAGTCATGGCCCCAGGCGCTGATGCAGTGGGCCTCGTCCACCGCCAGCGCCACCAGGCGGCCGGCGTGGTGCAGCTCCGCGAGCACGGAACGGGTCGACTCCATGCGCAGCCGTTCCGGGGCGAGGTAGAGCAGCCGCAGCCGCCCGGCCCGCAGCGACTCCCTGAGGGATCGCTGTTCCTCCGCCGTCTGCCCGCCGTGCAGGCAGCTCGCGACGATGCGGCGTCGGCGCAGCTGAGCCACCTGGTCCTGCATGAGGGCCACCAACGGTGAGATCACCACCACCACCCCCTGGCGCACCAGGGCCGGCAGCTGGTAGCAGAGACTCTTGCCGGCGCCCGTCGGCAGCACCGCCAGACAGTCCCTCCCCGCCAGCAGGGCCTCCACCACCTGCCGCTGGCCGGGGCGGAAGCCCTCCCAGCCGAAATGCCGCCGCAGGGCCTGCCCGAGCGGATCCTTGGCCACCTTCACCCCATCGCTGGAGCCTCAAGCCCCCCATGGCACCAGATGGGGGGGACATCCGCAAGGGGAAGCGAGGGGAGCCCGTGCCCGGGGCGAGGCCCTCGGCGTTCAGGGAAGCGGCGGGGCCTCCAGGCGCTCGGCGGATTCCTCCACGATCTGGAGGCGCAGCCGCTTGCCTCCGGCCAGTTCCCCCAGGGAGACCCTCAGGGTGGAACCGCTCAGGGACTCGAGTGCCGCCAGCACCTCCCGCAGGCGCGGCGTGCTGCTGCCGCTCTCCAGCCAGAGGCGCTCGTGCAGCCCCGCCAGCCGACGCCAGCTGGTGTGCAGCTTGAGCACGGCGCTCTCCAGCTGACGGGCCTGGCCCACCGCATCCGCCAGCAGTCCGAGGGCGTCAAGCCGCTGGGCCTCCCGCACGGCCCCGTCCAGGTCGATCCCCTCCCGCTGCAGCGCCCGCACCGCCAGACCCGCCTCCGCCGCCTTGCCCAGCCAGCGGGCGGTGAGGGTCACGTCGCGGACCCGGTCGAGCTCCGGTTCGGCCGCCAGCTCCTGCCGCAGATCCTCCTGCTGCGGTTCCGGAAGGCGGGCGAGCTGCTGCACGAGGGGGGCCACCGCCCTGGGCGGCAGGAGGTTCTCGGCGGTGCGGCGACGGATCTCGTCCGGCAGAAGCGGACTGGTGGCGGCCAGATACTCGTCGCTGAGGCGACGCACCTGCTTGCGGGTGATCTGCTGGCCCTCGTTGGCGGCCTCGCTGATCATCTGCTGCACTTCCGGCTCGGCCTGCGCCGTCTCCAGAAAGGCCCGCTTCGAGAAGTTGTTCACGCTGGCCAGCTCCAGCGGTCCTTCCGCCACGAGGTCATCCGCCGACTCGGCCAGCTGGATGAGGGTGTAGGCACGGGTCTTGCTGATCTCGCGCTCGCGGAGCCACTGGAGGAAGCCGGTGCCGCGTCCCTCGCCGCCGCGCTTCTCCCGGTCGCGCACGGCCCGCAGGATCCGCCCCCGCCAGATCTCCGTCTGGAGATCGAACCGGTCGCACACCGCCCAGGCCTCCTCGAGCCGGGCGAGAAACTCCATGGTGCTGATGTCGTCCCGTTCCGGATCGGGCAGATCGAGCTGAAAGGCGGAGGCCTCGGCGAGGGCCATCGGGAGGGACGGCAGCAGGGGAAGGATGCTGCCACGACGCCCCGGAGGAGCCGGCGACGATTCGTGACACCGTCCCCGGCCGGCCGGCGGATCCCGGGTAGGGTCACTGCGCATGTCTCCGAATTCCTCAGGCAGCGATGGCCATCAACCGCGGCGACAAAGTGCGCATCAAGCGTCCCGAGTCCTACTGGTACAACGAGGTGGGCACGGTTGCCTCCGTCGACACCTCCGGCATTCGCTATCCGGTGGTGGTGCGCTTCGAGAAGGTGAACTACACCGGCTACAGCGGCTCCGAAGGGGGCATCAACACCAACAATTTCGCCGAGAGCGAACTGGAGAAGGCCTGAATTCCTCTCGTCTGGTGCCCGCCTGATCGGACGTGCCGGAACTTCCGGAGGTCGAGACCGTCCGGCGGGGGCTTGAGCGGCAGACCAATGGCAGCAGAATCGACCGCGTCGAGGTTCTGCTGCCGCGTGTGGTGGCGGCTCCGACAGATCCGGCCCTCTTCGGGCAGGCCCTGACGGGAACGACTCTCCAGGGATGGGAAAGGCGAGGCAAGTACCTGCTGGGCCGGATCAGCGATGGGGAAGGACAGCCCGCAGGCCTGTGGGGTGTGCACCTGCGCATGACCGGCCAGTTCCTGCTGCTGCCCCCCGAAGCCCCGGTGTGCTCCCATACCCGAGTTCGGATCCGTCTGCTGGGCAGGTCGGAGGAACTGCGGTTCGTGGACATGCGCAGCTTCGGTCGCATGTGGTGGGTTCCCCCCGGAGCGGACCCCGCAGCCGTGGTCGGAGGTCTCGGCAGACTCGGCCCGGAACCCTTCTCGGGCGAGTTCACCGCCGCCTACCTGCGTGCACGGCTGCGGGGATCCGCACGTCCGATCAAGAACGCCCTGCTGGATCAGTCCCTCGTGGCCGGGGTGGGAAACATCTACGCCGACGAGGCGCTCTTCGAAGCCGGCATCCTGCCCTCCATCCCCTCCGGCCGCCTGGGCCCCCGAAGGCTGCAGCACCTCCGCGACGCGCTGGTGACGGTGCTCGAGCGGAGCATCGGCGCCGGAGGCACCACCTTCCGGGATTTCCACGACCTCACGGGGCGCAACGGCAACTACGGCACAGCCGCCTGGGTGTACAGACGGCAGGGATCGCCGTGCCGCCGCTGCGGGACCGTGGTGCTGCGCACCAGACTGGCGGGCAGAAGCACGCACTGGTGCCCCCACTGCCAACGGTGATCGAAACGAAACGCCCTGCGGCGGAGCTCTGCCGCGTGATGCGTGCCATTCACCGGCGGGGCTGGTGCGACGGCACCGGTGGCAACTTCAGTTGCCGGCTGCTTCGGGAACCTCTTCAGCTGCTGATGGCTCCGAGCGGCGTGGACAAGGGGTCGCTCCGCCCCGGGGACCTGATCGTGGTGGATGGGCAAGGGTCGGTGAGCCAGGGCAGCGGACGCCCCAGTGCCGAGACGCTGCTCCACATCGCCCTGATGGAGGAGGCGGAAGCGGGGGCCGTTCTCCATACCCATTCCCAGGCCGGCACGCTGATTCCCCGGCTGGAGCTGGAGGAGACGGAAGGAGCGCCTGCCGGGGGCAGACCGGCCGCCGTCGTGCACCGCGACCTCGAGATGCTGAAGGGACTGGAGGGCATCCGCACCCATTCCACTGAGGTCGTGGTGCCGGTGTTCGCCAACGACCAGGACATCGCCCGGCTCGCCGCAACGGTGAAACCTTGGCTTCGGCGGTGTCCGTGGGGGTTCTTGGTGGCCGGGCACGGCCTCTACGCCTGGGGCGACGACCTGGCCAGCGCCCTGCGGCATCTGGAGATTCACGAATTTCTGCTGGAGCAGCGCTGGCGGTGCCTTCTCCTGGAGCGGACCCGTGACCACGGCGGGAGCCGGCCCTCCGGGCAGACGGAAACGTGGGAGCATCGCCCCTGAAGATCGCTTCCTTCCTGCCGATGGACCAGCCCGGCGCCATCACCCACGTGCTGCTCGACATCGAGGGAACCACGTGTCCGGTGGAGTTCGTGAGTGGCACGCTGTTTCCCTATGCACGGGAGCACACGGAAGAATTCCTCTTCCGCCATGGGCATGAACCTGACGTGCAGGCCCTGGTGGAGGAGATCGCCAGCGCATGGCGGAGCGAAAGGAGTCCATCGCCACCATTCCCCGGCGGCGAGGATCCGGCCCGTACCTCCGGGTGGATCCTGCCCTATGTGGATCATCTGATCCGCAACGACGTCAAGCTGCCCGCCTGGAAGGAACTGCAGGGAAGAATCTGGGTGGAAGGCTATGCACGCGGCGAACTTCAGGGCCCGCTGTTCGACGATGTCCCGGCTTCACTGCGTCGCTGGGCTGACCAGGGGCTGGTGCTGGCGGTGTATTCCTCCGGTTCGGTGGCCGCGCAGCAACTTCTCTACGGCCACAGCAGCGGCGGCGACCTCCGCCCGCTCTTCCAGCACTGGTTCGACACCCGCATCGGCGGCAAGAAGGCTCCCCAGAGCTACGAAGCGATCGCGGACCTCATGGAAACGGATCCGCAAAGGATCCTCTTCATCAGCGATTCGCTGGCGGAAGTGCAGGCGGCATCGGCAGCCGGCCTGCCTGTGCTGTTCAGCGTTCGGCCAGGCAATCCAGAGACCGACAGCGCGGGATACAGCCGGGTGGAAAACTTCAACGACATCCGTTTTCGGCATACCAACGAACAGGGCAAAGGCCACAACAGTGGCCCGGGCAGCGACCCCAGCCTCTGATAAACCTGAGGAGTCTGGACACTGCCTTCACCCCAGCGTTGACTGCCTACAGAAAAGCCACCCAAGAAGGGTGGCTCTCCGGGGCTTGAAAATTTGTCTCCT
>CAZVPB010000004.1:0-30117 GCA_964628165.1 uncultured Cyanobium sp. | reverse complement strand
GCGGCACCGGCGCCCTCCGCGCCCTGCTGGAGGCGGGTCTGGAGGGGATCCACGGACCCGTCGCCCAGCTGGGGGAGGTGGAGGAGCGCCACCGGATCGCCCTCGAGGTGGCGGCCGGCGCCCGTCTCTCCCATGTGGTGGTGGAGGACGACGGCATCGCCGCCCGGGCGATCGAACTGCTCAAGCAGCGCCGGGCCGGCCGGCTCACCTTCCTGCCGCTCAACCGGATCCGCAGCGGCGGCGGCGGCGGCGCTGCGGCCCTGCAGCGCGGCGGGACGCCCGGCGCCATGGGCGCCACCGGGCTGGTGGGCAGGGCCGTCGATCTGATCCGCCACGAACCGATCTACGCCGAGGTGTTCCGCCATGTCTTCGGCGACACTCTCGTCTTCGCCGATCTCGGCAGCGCCCGCCGGGAGCTGGGCCGCTGCCGCGCCGTGACCCTCGACGGCGAACTGCTGGAGCGCAGCGGCGCGATGACCGGCGGCAGCCTCCAGAAGCGCTCGGGACAGCTGGGCTTCGGCACCAGCCTGGAGGGAGACGAGGCCGAACCGCTGCGCCGCCGGCTGCTCGAGCTGGGTGAGGCCCTGCTCGCCTGCCGCCAGCGGGAGGGCCGGCTCGGCCGCGAGCTCGAGGAGCTGCGGCCGGACCTCGAGCGGCAGCGGCAGCGGCTGGCGGAGGTGGAGGCGGAGCGGGCCGCTGCCGAAGGCCAGCTCGCCCCCCACCGGCGCCGCCTCGAGGAGGGCGACGCCCGCCTCGCGCAGCTGCGGCGTTCCCTCGAGGAGGACGCCGCCCGCCTGGAGGAACTGGAGGGACTCCTCTCCCCTCTCCAAGGCACCCTCGAGCGGCTCGAGAAGGAGGAGATCCAGGCCCTTTCCGCCACGGATGCCGAGCGTTGGCAGACCCTGCGCCAGGAACTCGAGGCGGCCGATGCCGCCCTGGCCGAGGCGCGGCGGGAACGGGAGGAACTGGCGGCCGCCGGCCGCGAGCGCGGCCTGGCGATCGAGCGGATCACCACCCGGCTCGGTGCCCTCGACGGCGAGGAACGCCGCCTGGTGGAGGCGGTGGAGGCGCTGGTGGCCGAGCGGGAACGCTGGAAGGAGCTGCAGAGCGCCGATCTGCAGCGGCGCCAGGAGCTCGAGCGGCACCAGGCCGAACTGCAGGCCCGCTTCGGCGAGCGGCGCCGGGAACGGGATGCGGCCGAAGCCCGGCTGGCGGAGCTGCGACATCGGCTCCAGCAGCGCCAGTGGCAACTGGAACGGCTGGAGGAGGAGCGGCAGGCCCTGGCCGAGGAGGAACGCAGCGGCAGGCTGCGGCTGGAGCAGATGGAGCGGGACCTTCCCGATCCCCTGCCGGAGATCCCCGAGGAGGTGCGTGAAGCGGGTCTGGAGGCCCTACGGGAACGGCTCCAGGAGATTCAGCGGCGGATGGAGGCTCTCGAGCCGGTGAACATGCTGGCTCTGGAGGAACTGGAGCAGCTGGAGGAACGGCTGCGGGAGCTCGAGGACCGCCTCGACGTGCTCAGCAGCGAGCGGGAGGAACTGCTGCTGCGCATCGAGACGGTGGCCACCCTGCGGCAGGAGGCCTTCCTGGAGGCCTTCCGGGCCGTGGACGGCCATTTCCGCGCCATCTTCGCCGACCTCTCCGACGGCGAGGGACAGCTGCAGCTGGAGAACCCGGAGCAGCCCCTCGAAGGGGGACTCACCCTGGTGGCCCATCCCAAGGGCAAGGCGGTCCGCCGGCTGGCGGCCATGTCGGGGGGGGAGAAGTCCCTGACGGCCCTGAGCTTCCTCTTCGCCCTGCAGCGGTTCCGGCCTTCCCCCTTCTATGCCCTCGATGAGGTCGACAGCTTCCTCGACGGCGTCAACGTGGAACGGCTGGCCGCCCTGATCGCCGCCCAGGCGGGGGGAGCCCAGTTCCTCGTGGTGAGCCACCGGCGGCCGATGATCGCCGCGGCGGAACGGACGATCGGCGTGACCCAGGCCCGCGGCGCCCACACGCAGGTGGTCGGTTTGCCGACAGCGGCCTGATCGCGGCAACTGGGCCACAATGGCTCGACTGCGCTCCCCCCGGGGGCCCTTCCTCTCTCCCGTTCTTGACCTCCACCAACCCCAGCGCCGACCCCGCCGTTCCCAGCGACCGCCTCTGGCTGCGCTCGGAGCTGATGGGCACCCAGGTGATCACCCGCGACACCGGACGCCGTCTCGGCGTGGTGGGGGAGGTGGTGGTGGACATCGACCGCCGCGAGGTGGTCGCCCTCGGTCTGCGGGACAACCCCCTGACCCGCTTCCTGCCCGGCCTGCCCCGCTGGATGCCGCTGGACCGCATCCGCCAGGTGGGGGACGTGATCCTGGTGGACTCCGCCGACTCTCTCGCCGAAGGGTTCAGCCCCGACCGCTACAGCCGGGTGATCAACTGTCAGGTGATCACCGAGTCGGGGAACGTGCTCGGCCGGGTTCTGGGGTTCAGCTTCGACATCGAGACCGGCGAGCTCACCACCCTGGTGATCGCCGCCCTCGGCGTTCCGGTCCTCGGCGAGGGGGTGCTCAGCACCTGGGAGATGCCGGTGGGGGAGATCGTCAGCAGCGGCACCGACCGGATCATCGTGTACGAGGGCGCCGAGGAGAAGCTCCGCCAGCTCGGCACCGGCCTCCTGGAGAAGCTGGGGATCGGCGGCGGCGGCTGGGAGGAGGGGGAGCGGGATCGCTACCGGGGCGCCGCCATCCCGGCCGAGAACCAGCTGCCGGCGGGGGTCCCCGCCGCCCAGGAACGCCGCCGCATCCAGCCCGCCACCAGCCGTGCCTTCGAGCCCGAGACCGAACTCGAGTACGTCGAAGTGGAGGAGAGGCGCGAGCGGGAGCCCCTGCGGCGCCGCCGTTATCTCGACGAGGAGGAGGACCGCTACGACCGCTACCGGGAGCCGGAACCGGAGGCCTACCGCCAACCCCCGGAGCCCCGCAGCACCCGCGAACCGGAGCCCCGTGACTACCGCGAACCGGAGCCCCAGAGCTACCGCGAGCCGGAGCCGCCACCTCCCTCCTTCGAGCCGGGAGCCGCCGAGCGGGGCAGGCGGCCGGCCCGCCGCCCCCGCCCCGAACCCGGGGTGGTGGACGTGGAACCCGAGGTGATCGACGACCCCTGGTGAGGTCTCAGGACTCCGGCCGGAAGTCCAGGGACGCGGAGTTGACGCAGTAGCGCTCGCCCGTCGGCTGGGGTCCGTCGCCGAAGACGTGGCCGAGGTGGGCGTCGCAGTTGGCGCAGCGGATCTCGGTGCGCACCATGCCGTGGGAGGTGTCGGTGTGGGTGGTGATGGCCTCCGGCCGCACCCCTTCCCAGAAGCTGGGCCAGCCCGAGCCGGAATCGAACTTCGTGGCGGAGGAGAAGAGTTCGGCGCCGCAGCACACGCAGTGGTAGCTGCCCTTGCCCTTGTGATTCCAGTACACCCCGGTGAAGGCCCGCTCGGTGCCCCCTTCGCGGGTGATCCGGTACTGCTCGGGGGTGAGCCGCTCGCGCCACTCGGCCTCGCTGGGCTTGCGCGGGTTCACGGTCGGCTCGGACATGGGGGGGCGGACATCTCAGGGCAACCCTAGGGAGGAAGGCCCTCGCGGGAGGCCCGCGAGGGGGCGAGCAGGCCCGTCACCATCGCCGCGAGGGCCTCGACCGCCCCGGGGCGGCCCCGCCGGCTGCGCCGGTCCTCCCGCATGCCGGCGAGGCGGGCGGGGTGATCGAGCCAGTCGGCCGCCTCGGCGGCGATCTCCTCGGGACGGATCGGGCCCACCCGCTCCGGCACCACCGCGCGCCCGGCGGAGATGTTCGGCCAGGCGAGGAATCCGTGGTGCCGCAGCCGCCAGGCGCCGATCCAGGCGGAGAGCAGGCGGCGCAGCAGCGGCAGCCGGGCCAGCACCCCCAGCCAGCCGTCCCAGGCCTGCATCACGTGCAGATGCTGGGTGGGCACGATGACGATCATCGGCACGCCGAGGGCCCCGAGTTCGGCCGTGTTCGCCCCCACCGTCGTGAGGGCCAGGGCGCACTGGCTGAGGAGTCCGTGGGCCGGATGCTCCTGCACCAGGCGCACCCGCGTGCCGGCGGGGGTCACCAGTTCATCCCCCTCCCAGCGGGGCCTCCCGGCGGCGTAGAGGCGGGCCACCGGGTTCTCCGCGCCGGCATGACGGAGCAGTTCCGCCACCGACGTGGTGGGGGCCACCGGCAGGAGGAAGCGGCAGGAGGGGCGCAGGGCCGCGAGCCGGTCGGCCGTCTCCAGCAGGAACGGCATGCCCACCTGCAGCTTCGCCCGCTTGGAGCCGGGCAGCAGCGCCACCCATGGACCGTCTGGAAGGGGCCCGTGGCGCCGGGCCGCCTCCGGCAGGTCGGCCATGAGGTCGCCCACCACCACCAGCCGGTCCCGCCAGCGGCGGGGCAGGCGGTCGGCCGCCACCGGGCCCATCGCCGCGATGCGGTCGTTCCAGCGGGGCCAGCGGGCCACCCACTCGGCATAGGTGAGGTGCCGGTAGCCGAGCCGCGCCGAGAGCAGCACCGTCCAGAACTGGTCGCCCCCCAGGAACACCACCACACCCCTCGGCGGCCAGGGTCCGTGCCGGCCGGGCCGCAACAGCAGCCACCAGAACCGGGAGGCGGGCCAGATCCGCTCGAAGAGGCCCCATCGCCGCGCCACCTCCGGCTCCCGGCCGGTGGCGTTGGGGCAGGGCACCAGCACGAGCCGCAGGGCGAGGGGGGAGGACGGGGAACGGGGCCGCAGGGGCAGGGTGTCGTGAAGCCGCTCGGCCAGGGGCCGCACCCAGGTGGACAGCTCACCGGGGCCGTTGCTCACCAGCACGATCGCCCCGGCTGGGGGAGAGGGTCCTGCCGCAGGGTCCGCCGGCTGCGGCGAGGGCTCGGACAAGGTGGGGGAAGAAGAAATGCGGATGGCGAGACTTGAACTCGCAAGGCCGAAGCCACACGCCCCTCAAACGTGCGTGTCTACCAATTCCACCACATCCGCGTGGTCCGGCGGGAGCCGCATCCGCGGTTCGCCGGACGAGCAATATACCCATCGCCCGTCCCCCTCCCCCGGCACATGCCCATCGGCAAACTGCTGATCGCCAACCGCGGCGAGATCGCCCTGAGGATCCTCCGCAGCTGCCGTGAGCTGGGCATTCCGACCGTGGCGGTGCACAGCACCGTCGACCGGCATGCGCTCCACGTCCAGCTGGCCGACGAGGCGGTCTGCGTGGGGGAGGCCTCGAGCAGCCGCAGCTACCTCAACATTCCCAACATCCTGGCGGCCGCCACCTCCCGGGGGGCCGATGCCATCCACCCCGGCTACGGATTCCTGGCGGAGAACGACCGCTTCGCCGAGATCTGCCACGACCACGGCATCACCTTCGTGGGGCCCTCGCCCGAAGCGATCCGCGCGATGGGGGACAAGTCGACGGCGCGGGCCACCATGGACCGGGTCGGCGTGCCCACCATCCCCGGCAGCGAAGGACTGCTGGCCAGCGCCGCCGAGGCCGCGGCGGTGGCCGCCGGCATGGGATATCCCGTCATGATCAAGGCCACCGCCGGCGGCGGCGGGCGGGGGATGCGGCTGGTGCCCTCCGCCGACCAGCTCCCGGCCCTCTTCCGGGCGGCCCAGGGGGAGGCGGAGGCGGCCTTCGGCAACCCCGGGCTCTACATGGAGAAGTTCATCGACCGGCCCCGGCACGTGGAGGTGCAGGTGCTGGCCGACCGCCACGGCAACGTGGTGCACCTGGGGGAGCGTGACTGTTCGATCCAGCGCCGACACCAGAAGCTGCTGGAGGAGGCACCGAGCCCAGGACTGGCGCCGGAGCTCCGGCAGCGCATGGGGGAGGCGGCCGTGGCGGCGGCCCGCAGCATCGGCTACGAGGGAGCCGGAACGGTGGAGTTCCTGCTGGACCGGCAGGGGAACTTCTATTTCATGGAGATGAACACCCGCATCCAGGTGGAGCACCCGGTCACCGAGATGGTGACCGGCATCGACCTGATCGCCGAACAGCTCCGCATCGCCGGCGGCGAACCCGTCTCGGTGACCCAGGACCGGATCCAGCTGCGGGGCCACGCCATCGAGTGCCGCATCAACGCGGAGGATCCCGCCAACAACTTCCGCCCCGCGCCCGGCAGGATCACCGGCTGGCTGCCGCCGGGCGGACCGGGGGTCCGGGTCGACAGCCACGTCTACACCGGCTACGAGATCCCTCCCTTCTACGACTCGCTCATCGGCAAGCTGATCGTGTGGGGCGTGGATCGTGAGGCGGCCCTGCGTCGCATGCGGCGGGCCCTCTCCGAATGCGCCGTCACCGGCATCCCCACCACCATCGACTTCCATCTGGCCCTGCTGGACCGCCCCGAGTTCCAGGCGGCCGACGTCCACACCAAGTTCGTGGAACAGGAGATGCTCGCCCCCTGATCCCGGTGAGCTGGCCGCCGTGGCTCAGGCCAGAGGCGGCCGCGCCTGGAGCAGCTGGGTGACGAGCCCCTGCTGGCCCACCAGCAGTTCCCGCACCAGGCTGATCAGACCCACCCACACCACCGGGGTGACGTCCACGCCTCCGATCGGCTGGATCAGACGCCGGGTGGGGGCGAGCAGGGGTTCGGTGGGGGCGCTCACCAGCCGCAGCGCCCCCCGTTCGAGATCCAGCTGCGGATACCAGGTGAGCACGATGCGGAAGAGGAACAGCAGGGTCCAGCCGGCCAGCAGCAGGCCGAGCAGGGCATGGAGCAGACCGAGGGGAGAAGGGGGCATGGCAACCGCAGCGGTCACAAAGGTCTAAGCGCGGGGAACCGCAGCGTAGGGAGGGATCCTTTCCTGCCTAGGATCCCCGCGTTCGCTCGGTTGTGCCCCGGCCATGACCCCTTCCCTCGCCAATTTCCTCAGCAGCCTCGTCTGGGGGGCGGTGATCGTGGTCATCCCCATCGCCGTGGCCCTGGTGCTGGTCAGCCAGAACGACCGGGTGGACCGGCGCCTCTGAGCCGCCCCGCCTCTTCCCCACTCCGCCAGGCTCCGTAGAGTGGCGTTCCGCGGCCTGTCCCCGGCGGTCGCGGTCTGACACCCGCAGGAGGCACACCTTGGTCAACGCCAGCCTGAACTGGGCCAGCATCGTCGGCATCGTGCTGGCTGTGGGCGGGGCCCTTCTGTATTTCCTGCGCAGCTTCAAGCCGGCGCTGGCCCGCGACTACGACGTCTTCTTCGCGGCGGTTGGTCTTCTCTGCGGCGGCATCCTGTTCTTCCAGGGATGGCGCCTCGATCCGATCCTGCAGTTCGGCCAGTTCCTGCTGGCGGGCACCACCGTCTTCTTCGCCTACGAGAGCGTCCGGCTGCGGGGGGTCACCACCGAACAGGCCCGCCGCTCCGCCTACTTCGACGAGGAGGAACCGGCCCCCTTCCGACCCCGCGGCGGCCTCGGCGGATCCCGCGGCTGGGAGCCCGAAGCGGACCGTTTCGAGGAGCCCGAAGGCTTCCGCCGCCGCATCCGCTCCCGCGATGAAGCGCCCGAGGAGGACTTCTACCGCCCGCGGCGCTCCAGCCGTGCCGCCATCCCCGAACGGGCCGTCAGTCGGCGTGTGGAACCCGACGACTGGGACGGCCCCGGAGGGGAGCCTCCCCCGCCGGGCCGTCCTGAGCCCCCCCGCTACACCGCCGGCGGGGCCTCCCGCTCCCAGCCCGAGTTCGGCGCCCGCAGGCGGGACCGTGACAGCGCCGCGGACTTCCGTCGCGGCAGCCGGCCGGTGGCCGGCGCCGACACCATGCCCCGCTCCAGCCGCAGGACGCCCGGCGCCGCCCCCAGCCGCCGTCCCTCCGGCCCGGCCTCCGGCCCCACCAACCCAGCCGGCCCCGCCGACGGGGTTCCCCGTGGCGAGCCGCTCCGGTCCTCCAGGAACAAGGGCGACGCCCAGGTGAGCGATGCCGACTACAGCCCGATCGACCCGGCCGCCTCAGGCCCCGCCCGCGGCGGGGCGCCCACCCCGCGGGACAACAGCTCCCGCTTCGACGACTGAACACGGCCCGGCTGCGGCGGCCGCGATCGTGACCGCCCTGCTTCTGCTCCTCGGCGTCGGCCCCCTTGCGGGCTGCGCGGCCCTCTCGGGACGGTTCAGCCGCACCGTGCCCCGCGCCCCGCTGGAGGGATCGGGCCGCGAGGATCCTGCCCTGAGCGGCAACGGCCGGATCCTCGCCAGCGTCGTGGAGAGGGGAGGCCGTTCCACCGTGATGCTGCAGGAACAAGCGTCCGGCCGCGTGCTGCGGCTGCGGCATTTCCAGCGCCAGCAGCCCCACAGCTCCCCCTCCCTGAGCTGGAACGGGCGCTACCTGGGGGCCCTCGTGCAGCAGGGCAGCAGGCGGGTCGCCATCATCGAGGACCGGCTCAGCGGCCGGCTGCACCGTCTCCCCCTGCCGGGCGACCGGGAGCCGGAGCGGCTGTCCCTGTCGCCCGACGCCCGGCGCCTCGCCCTCGAGGTGGTGCAGGGCGGCCGGCGCAGGATCCAGGTGGTCGATCTCAGCGCGCTGCTGGAGCCCGACCTGCCGGGGGGGACCGCCGCGGTCGGCAGCGGCGGTCCATGAGACCCCTCTCCGCGGCCCGCCGGGGCGTGGGGCCGCTGGGGGTGCTCGGGGCCCTCCTTCTCGCCACCGCGGGCTGCTCCGCCGGCATGCCCCGGCCGATCGGCTCCCTCGACCGGCGGCTGGAACGCCTGGGGGTGGGGCGTTCCCCCGCCCTGGCGGGCCGCTGGCTCACCCTGGTGGCCGAACGGAATGGCCGGGGGCAGGTGGTGCTGGTGGACGTCGAACGGGAGCAGCCGGTGCCCCTTCCAGGCCTGAACCGGCCCGATGCGCTTCCTCTGAGCGTGGCCGTGGACGCGGAGGGACGACGGCTCGCGGTGGTGCGGCAGATCGGCGAACGCACAGAGCTGGTGCTCTACCGGCGCTCCCTCGGCACCATCGAGCGGATTCCGATGAGCCCGCCGGCGGTGCCGCGCCGGGTCTCCCTGCGGGCAGACGGACGGGAACTGGCCGTGGAGGTGAGCCGCGGGGGCCTTGCGCAGGTGGATCTGATCCGGCTGCCGTGAAGGGTCTCCACCCGAGAGGGTGGATCAGGGAACCAGGCCGGCCCAGTGCAGAAAGGTGTCGTGGCTGAGGGCCTCGATGATCAGAACGGCCACGAAACCCAGCATGGCGAAACGGCCGTTGATCCGCTCGGCATAGGCACTCCAGCCGAAGGCCGGCGCGTCCGGGGTCGTGGCGCTGGTGGGGGGGGGCTGGTGCTCGGCGGCGGATGCGTTCATGGGGTCAGACCTCGCGACCGAAGTCATAGCCGGCGGCCGGCAGCAGCCGCCAGGCGCCGCTGCCGTCGATCTCCAGAACCGTGTCGTGGTAAGCCGTGAGGGTGGGGCGGTGACCCACGCTCACGTAGGCCATGTCCCGCTTCAGCAGGAGCTCGTAGAGCAGCCGCTCGGTGGTCACATCGAGGGCGCTGGTGGCCTCGTCGAGCACCACGAAGCGGGGGGAGTTGAGCAGCAGGCGGGCGAAGGCCAGGCGCTGCTGCTCGCCGAGGGAGAGCAGCCGGGGCCAGTCCTGCTTGATGTCCAGGTCGGGGTAGCGGTGCGCGAGTTCCGGCAACTGCACCTGGTTCAGCACGTGACGCAGCTGGTCGTCGCTGAAGCGATCCGTGGGCTGGGGATAGCAGAGCTGCTCCCGCAGGGTGCCCAGCAGCATGTAGGGCTTCTGGGGAATGAACATCAGTTCCCCCACCGGCGGCCGTTCGACGCTGCCGCCGGCCGGTGGCCACAGCCCGCTCACCATCCGCAGGAACGAGGTCTTCCCGCAGCCGGAGGGTCCCACCACCAGGAGGCGCTGATGGGGGCCCACCTCCAGACTGAGATCGCGCACCAGCACCCGGTCGCTGCGGGGCGGAACGAGGTTGGCGTGACGCACCAGGATCGCGTCGCCCCGCACCGTGACAGCGGAACGATCGGCGGTCTCGGCCCCCTCCATGGCGATGGCGTCGACCTTGCCCTGGAACCCCTCCAGACGGCTGATCGATGCGGAGAAGGCCGCCAGCCTGTCGATGTTGTTCACGATGTAGCTCACCGAGAACAGCACCTGGGAAAAGGCGATGCTGGCCTGACCGAAGACACCGAAGTCCACTTCCCGGGCGAAGTAGATCGGGGCGATCACCAGCCAGGGAAGGAAGCGGGAGAAGTAGTCGTAGGAGCGCTGGATCACGCTGATCATCGCCTCCCAGATGATCAGCCGGTTGTAGTTGCGGATCGCGCCCTCCAGCCGCCGTTCCCCCTCGCGCGTCTCCTGCCCCTCGCCGCGGTAGAAGGCGATCGATTCGGCGTTGTCACGGATATGCACCAGCCCGTAGCGGAAGTTGGCCTCGAGCTTGAGCTGCTGGTAATTCAGCGCCACCAGCCGGCGGCTGGCGAAGACGATCAGGACCGTGCCCACGACCGAGTAGGTGAGCAGCCACAAGGCCAGGGTGCCGTTGATGCTCCAGAGAACGATGATGAAGCTGAAGAAGGTGAGCAGGGCCGAGATGATCTCCACCGTCACGCTCAGGCTGGTGGCGGTGAAGCTGGCGGCATCCTGGGAGATCCGTTGGTCCGGGTTGTCGATCTCTTCGGTCGATTCGTCGTTGGGGTTGAGGATGTAATAGGCCCTGTTGCTCATGTAGCGATGCAGCAGGCGGCTGCTCAGCCACTGACGCCACAGCAGCCCGAGCCTCGGGATCAGATAGCTCTGGATGGCGCGGATCGGCAGCGCCAGCACCAGGCAGAAGGCATAGACGCCGACCGTCCGCCAGAAGCCCTCCTGGTCATAGGCCACCAGAGTGTTGTCGACGTTGCGGGCAATGAAGCTGATGCCCACGTTGATGCCGTTGATCACCAGGATCAGCAGGATGATCACGCCCAGCAGCACCCAGGGCAGCCAGCGCCCCTGGCGCAGCCGCCCCCGGAAGACGCCGAAGCAGCCCGCTCCGGCCAGCATCAGCACCGTCACCACAACCCCGGCGGGCCCCCGCCAGATCGCCGTCACCTGCTGGGGAACCCCGGGCAGGAACCGGTTCTGCAGTTCCGGCAGCCACACCCCGCTGGCCGCCACGGCGGCGGTGAGCAGCAACAGGGTGAGTCCCACCACCACCGCCAGCAGGGCAATCAGCAGCAGCAGGAACTGCCAGCCGGTGCGGCCCCCGTCGAGGGGCAGGAAGTAGGGCTGGGCAAGACGCTGCAGCTTGCCCAGTTGCTGGCGGAAAGCCTTCAGGGGGGACATGGACCGCTGCGTGAGGGGGGCATTCTCGCCGCCGCCCCTCCCCCGCGCCGGCGGATCCTCAGCCGGGTGGCCACCCCATCGGCCGGCCGCCGATCACGTGCACATGCAGGTGAAACACCGACTGTCCCGCCTCGGCGCCGCTGTTGATCACGGTGCGCCATGCACTCAGCCCCTCCAGCCGCGCCACGCGGGCGGCCACCAGGAGAAGGTGACCCAGCAGCCCCTCATGCCGATCCTCCGCCTCGGCGAGGCTCACGATCGGCTCCCGCGGGATCACCAGCACATGGACCGGCGCCTGGGGATTGACGTCGCGGAAGGCCAGGCAGCGGTCATCGGCGTAGACCTCCTCACAGGGGATCTCCCCCCGCAGGATGCGACCGAAGATCGTGTCCTCTTGGGCCATGGGAGGGCGGTGGTGGTGACGGAGGGTGGCACTGACGGGCAGTGAGAGCCCGGTTCGATGTTGGCACGGTGCGCCAGTGCGGC
This sequence comes from uncultured Cyanobium sp., assembly GCA_964628165.1. GTDB lineage: Bacteria > Cyanobacteriota > Cyanobacteriia > PCC-6307 > Cyanobiaceae > Cyanobium. The sequence goes on along the minus strand of CAZVPB010000004.1, from coordinate 18,350 downwards.
CCTGCGGGGGGTGGAGGCCCTGCCGGTGACGGTGGAGGTGGACATCGGCCCGGGGCTGCCGGGCCTGCAGATGGTGGGGCTGGGGGACGCCGCGGTGCAGGAATCGCGGGAACGGGTGCGGGCCGCTCTGCGGAACAGCGGTCTGCGGCCTCCCCTCACCCGGGTGGTCGTGAGCCTGGCGCCGGCCGACCTGCGCAAGGAGGGTCCGGCCTTCGACCTGCCGATCGCCCTGGGACTGCTGATGGCCAGCGGTCAGCTGCCCCCGCCGCGGCTCGAGGGGGTCTGGAGTGCCGCCGAACTGGGGCTCGACGGACGCCTGAGGCCGGTGCGGGGCGTGCTCGCCCTGGCTTCGGCCGCCAGGAGACTCGGCGCCCGGGCCCTGGTCGTGGCACGCGGCAACGCCGCCGAGGCCGCCCTGGTGGAGGGGCTGAACGTGTGGGGAGCCGACAGCCTCGGCGAGGTGCTGGCGCTGCTGGAGGATCCCTCCAGGGCCATCCCGCCGCAGGCGGCGGCCATGGCGGATCCCCCCTCCCCGGGACCCGACCTCGCCGAGGTGCGTGGCCAGGAGCACGGCCGCCGGGCCCTGGAGATCGCCGCTGCGGGAGACCACCACCTGCTGCTCGTGGGTCCGCCGGGCAGTGGCAAGACGATGCTGGCGCAGCGGCTGCCGGGACTCCTGCCCCCCCTCGGCCGCCGCGAGGCGCTGGAACGCACCCTCCTCCACTCGGTGGCGGGACTGCTGCCGGCAGGGGCGGGCCTGCTCTCCGGGCGCCCCTTCCGCAGTCCCCACCACGGCTGTTCGGCGGTGGCGCTGATCGGCGGCGGCGTCCTGCCGAGGCCCGGCGAACTGAGCCTGGCCCACCACGGCGTGCTCTTCCTCGATGAACTGACGGAATTCCGCCGCGAGGTGCTCGACCAGCTGCGGCAGCCCCTCGAGCAGGGGGAGGTGTGGATCTGCCGGGCCAGGCAGCGTTGCCGCTTTCCGTGCCGCATCACCCTCGTGGCGGCGACCAACCCCTGCCCCTGCGGCTGGTTCGGGGATCCGGACCATGCCTGCCTCTGCGGCGAGAGCGCACGGCGCCGCTACTGGCGGCGTCTCTCCGGCCCGCTGCTGGACCGCATCGATCTCCAGGTGGTGGTGCGGCGGCCGGCGCCGGGGGATCTGGCGGACGGTTACCGGAGCGCCCGGCCCCAGGAGGGCTCAGCGGCCGTCGCTGGGCGGGTGCGGGCCGCGCGGGAGCGGATGAGGATGCGCAACCCGGATGGTCTTGGCAACGCCCAGATCAGCGGCCTCCATCTGCAGGAGACCCTGCGTCTCGAATCCTCCGCCCTGGATCTGTGGGAGCGCGCCCTCGCGGTGCGGCGCCTCTCCCCCCGGGGAGGCCAGCGGGTGCTGCGGGTGGCGCGCACGATCGCGGATCTGGCCGCGCGGGACCGGGTGCGGACCGGTGACATCGCCGAGGCGCTGTCCTACCGCAGCTTCGATCTTCTGGAAGCGGCGGCGGCGGGGGGAAACCAGCGGGAAGGGCTCAGCGGCGCCGCGGCGGACGGTCGCGGTAGGGCTGGGCCCCCACCGGAGGAGGGCGGTGCCGAGCCTCCTCGCGGGGATTGCCGAAGGCATGGTTGAGAGCTTCGGCCAACCAGCCTGCGAAACGGGAGGCCCCGCTGAGGAAGGGCAGCCCCAACGCGCGGGCGGAGGGAGAGGAGGTCATGGTCACTCCTGGAATCGTCCCTCCAGGATGGACCGGGCCGTACCCCGCCGCGAATGGGTAGAAGCACCCTTTCTGAGGAGGGCCCGAGGATTCAGCGGCGGCGACGGCGCTGCTGGGCCTTGCGCTTGTACTTCTCGGTCGGGGTCTCGTGGTGCCTCAGGCGCTTGAGGTCGGCGAAGATGCCCGCCTTGGACACCTGACGCTTGAAGCGTCGCAGGGCGGATTCGATGCCTTCGTTCTCGCCGACGGTGACCTGGGTCATACAGGAAAGGGAGGAGTCAAACAACGGAGGACCCTAGCAATCCCCGGTGCGCCTCAGAAATCGGAGAGGGCACCACCCGCCGCGCCGGGGTCGATCGGCAGTTCGATCGGGCCGTCCGAGGCGGCGGCGGGGGATTCCACGGCCGGGGCGGGGGGATCGGAGGCGGCCGCGGCGGCGGTGGACGATCCCGGCCAGTCGTCGCGGTAGAGATAGATGTGGCCCAGGCGACGGCTGCCGTACTGACGGCGCTTGAGGGTCCAGCCGGGCTCGAGTTCGAGCTTGAGGAACCCTCCGCCCAGGCCGAGCGTGCGGGCCACGACCATCTCGGGGCCGGCTGCTCCCCGGGTCGGGATCGCCAGGAGCAGCATGTCGTCGGTGTCCCGGGTCACCATCAGGCGGTAGCTGGTGGCGAGGTCGCTGCCGCCGATGCGCACGGAGAAGCCGTTGGCGTCGATGTAGCGGCCGCAGATTCCGGAGAAGTCGAAGGTGGCCAGCAGGGGGTTGACCGCCGCCGGCTTGCCCTCACCCACCGCGAAGCAGGGACGGGTGCCCTTGACCTGCTCGTAGATGTTGAGCTGGGAACGCTCACCGCGGCCGATCGGCGCCGCCACCAGCACGAACTTGTCGAGCTCCACCTCCGCGGCGGCGAAGATGCTGCGGGCCCCGGCCGGCCGGATCGGATCGACGGCCACACTGAAGGCGGCCAGCACCGGCAACAGGCCCGCCAGGAGGTGGCGACGCCGGGGTGTGGAACGGAATGGGGGGAACGAAAAACGCAAGAGGACCGAGCGGGATGTCGATGCCGGGGTCATCCTAGGGAGCCTGGGAAGGCCGTTCCAGCCGTCTCCGATCAGGCGGGACGGTTGATGCGGATCGCCACGAGCAGGGCGGCGAGGGTGGTGGGCAGGGTGAGGGCGAGGATCCAGCCGGTCGTGGTGGCCCCCAGCTGGGGATGGCCGTAGGCCAGTTCGAAGACCGATCCGGTGGCGGCGATGCCGGCAACGCAGGCGAGGGCCAGGAACACCCCGGCCAGGGGCTTCATGGGCATGGGGGGTCAGCGGATGGAACGCACGTCCTCGCGGCGGAAGCCGTGCTGGCGCAAACCCTCATTGAGGCTGAGTTCGTCGGTGACCCGGTCCACGAACAGCACCCCCTCCAGGTGGTCCATCTCGTGCTGGAGACAGCGGGCCAGCAGGCCATCGGTCTTGAGGCGCCGTGGCCTCCCCTGCTCGTCGCGGTAGTTGACCACCACCTCGGAGGGACGCACGACGTCGAGGTAGACCCCGGGGATGGAAAGGCAGCCCTCCTCATAGGTGCTGAGGCTGGCGCCGGCCGCCGTGATTTCCGGGTTCACGAACACCATCGGCGGGGTGGCCGCCTCGTCGATGTCGAGGTCGATCACGAGCAGCCGCTTGTGCACCCCCACCTGGGGAGCAGCCAGGCCGATGCCCCGGGCGGAGTACATGCTCCGCAGCATGTCGCGGGCGAGATCCCGCACCGAGTCGTCGACGCGGGCGATGCGGCGGGCGGAGGCGCGCAATTCCCGGGAGCCGAGCTGGTGGATGTCGAGGGGGGGACCCTCGAGCGGCTCCTTCGGCACCTGCACCGTGCGGTTGTCCCGCTCGGCGGTGCGGGCCATCTGGGCGAAGCTGCGCGCCAACGCGTCACCTGAAACGATGGATGGATTCTAGAAGCCGCTTCAGGAGTCCACGCTTGCCGGGAGGAACCCCCCAGGGAGCAGCGACGGGCCCGCTCCCGGCGGCGGCCGCTCTCGGCGATCGGCCCGGCTGGCAGGAGCCACGGCTGGCAGGGGGCCGTTGCTTCTGGCTGGAACGCCGGCCGGGGGAGGCCGGCCGCACGACGCTGCTCATGCGTCCCGCCGGGCGGCGGGAGGGGAAGGCGTCTCCCCCCCGGGAACTCACCCCCGGGGGATGGAACCTGCGCAGCCGTGTGCACGAGTACGGCGGCGGTGCCTACACGGTGGCGGGTTCCACGGCGGTGTTCGTTCACGACGGCGACCGCTGCCTGTGGCGGCTGGACCTGCCGCCGGATTCCGTGGACATCACGCCGGGGGCCTTCCGCCGTCTCACCCCCCCGGACAGCGGCGGCGCCTTCGCCGACGGCCTCCTGGATCAGCCGCGCGAGCGCTGGCTGGGGGTGATGGAGGAGGGGGAGCGCGACCACCTGGTGGAGGTTCCGCTCGAAGGCGGACTGCCCCGGACGCTGCACGAGGCCAGCGACTTCTGCGGTTACGCCGTTCTCTCGCCCGATGGCCGACGGCTCGCCTGGGTGGAGTGGCAGCGGCCCGCCATGCCCTGGGAGCGGAGCCAGCTGTGGCTGGGCTGGCTGGATGCCGCGGGCGCTCTGGTGGCGAAGCGGTGCGTGGCCGGCAGCGCCGGGGGCGACGCCCGGGCGGTGTCGGTGTTCCAGCCCCTCTGGGCGGGCCCCGATCTGGTGGTGGCCAACGACCGCGGCGGCTGGTGGAACCTCGAGCGGCTCCGCGGCGCGTCCTCGCTGCAGCCCGACGGCGAGCTGCGCTGGGAAGCGCTGCTGCCCCTGCAGGCCGAATTCGCCATGCCCCAATGGACATTCGGCATGCACACCACCGCCTGGGACGGGCGGCGACTGGTGGCGGCCGCCTGCCGGCAGGGGCTGTGGCAGCTGGGCCGGATCGAGGAGCAGGAGGGAACCCCCACCTGGAGCCCCCTGGACCTGCCCTTCACCGAGTTCAGCGGCCTCACGGCCGAGCGGGGGAAGGTCGTGGCCCTCGCCGCCTCCCCCGCCACCGGGACAGGTCTGCTGGAACTCGGCAGCGACAGCATCGACGGCCACGGCGAGCCGGACTTCGTCCCCGCCGCCCCGCGCCCCCTGCCGATCGCGCCGCTCAGCGTGGCGGAGGCCTTCTGGTTCGAGGGCTGGGGGGAACGGCGGACCCATGCCTGGTACTACCCGCCGGCCGCGAAGCGGGGTGAGGGGCCACCGCCGCTGCTGGTGAAGGGGCACAGCGGCCCCACCGGCATGGCCTCCACGGGCCTCTCCCCCACCATCCAGTTCTGGACCAGCCGGGGGTGGGGCGTGGTGGACGTGAACTACGGCGGCTCCACCGGTTTCGGGCGGGCCTACCGCGAACGGCTCGACGGCGGCTGGGGCGTGGTGGATGTGCACGACTGCGCCGCGGCCGCCCGGGCCCTGGTGGCCGCGGGACGGGCCGATCCGGAGCGCGTGGCGATCGAGGGGGGCAGCGCCGCCGGATTCACCGTGCTGGCGGCCCTCTGCTTCACCGATGTCTTCCGGGCCGGCGCCTGTCGCTACGCCGTGGCCGACCTGGCGGCGCTCGCCCGAGACACCCACCGGTTCGAGGCCGGCTACCTGGAGAGTCTCGTGGGTCCCTGGCCGGCCGCGCGGGAGCGCTACGAGGCCCGCTCGCCCCTGTTCCACGCCGACCGGATCCGCTGCCCGGTGATCTTCTTCCAGGGTCTGGAGGACCGCGTCGTGCCGCCGCAGCAGACCCGGGCCATGGTGGAGGCGCTCGAGCACAGGGGTGTGCCGGTGGAGATGCATCTCTTCGAGGGGGAGGGCCACGGCTTCCGCGACGGCCGCGTGCGGATCCGGGTGCTGGAGGCCACCGAGGCCTTCTTCCGCCGCCACCTGCGGCTGTGAGGGGACAGCCAGGGCGATGATGGCCACCGTGACGACGGCGACCCTCGCCACGGCGGCCATCGCCGCGGTCCGCACCGTGCCGCCCGCCATGGCGGGTCTGGCCCTCATGCTCGGGCTGGGCCGGGCCCTCGGCGACCGCCTCGGCCTGCGCCACTGGGGACTGCCCGAGGCGCTCCTGGCCGGACTGCTGGGCCTGATGGTGGGACCCACCGGGGTGCTGCCCCTGGTGCCCCGGCCGGTGATCGATCTCTGGCAGGAACTGCCGCAGATCCTGCTGACGCTGGTCTTCGCCACGCTGCTGCTGGCCAAGCCGCTGCCCCGGCTCGCGGGCCTCTGGCGCCCCCTCTCGGGGCAGGTCTTCATGGCCCTCACCCTGGCCTTCGGCCAGTACCTGGTGGGGGGGCTGGCCGTGCTCCTGCTGCTGCGACCGTGGCTGGGGGTGCACCCCCTCATGGCCTGCCTGATCGAGGTGGCCTACGAGGGCGGACATGGTTCGGCCGCCGCCATGGGGCGGAGCTACGACCAGCTGGGCTTCGCCGGCGGCGATTCACTGGGACTCGCCATGGCCACCGTGGGCCTGCTGGCCTCCACGGTGGTGGGGGGCCTGGTGGTGGTGTTCGGCCGGCGGGCGGGTTGGCTGCGCCATCCCGATGCGCTGCCCCTGCCGGAGGCCGTGGAGACACTGGTGGCCGAGGACCCCGCCGTGTCCGGCCCACCCCTGTGGCGGCGGGCTGCCGACTGGGCCCTGAATCTCGCCCTGGCCGGCCTGGCGGTGGCGTTCGGCCTGGCGGCCCTGGGACTGCTGCGGTGGACCGCGGCATGGGTGGGAGGCGGATTCGCCCTGGTGGCGGAGTCCCTGCCCGTCTTTCCCCTGGCTCTGCTCGGATCCCTGGTGGTGCGTCTCAGTCTCGAGCGCAGCGGCAGGGACCGCTGGGTGAGTCCCACGATCCAGACCCTGATGGGAACGGTGGCGGCGGATCTGCTGATCGCCTCGGCCACCGCCTGTCTCGATCTCTCCCTGCTGGCCCACGACTGGCTGCCCCTGACCGTGCTGGCCAGCCTCGGGCTGCTCTGGAATCTGGCGGTGCTGCTGCTTCTGGCGCCGCGCCTGCTGCCGGACGACTGGTTCGAGCGGGGCATCATCGAATTCGGCCAGGCCACCGGGGTGGCGGCCAGCGGGCTGCTGCTGCTGCGCATGGCCGACCCGGGCGACCGCAGCGATGCGGTCCAGGCCTTCTCGATCAAGCAGCTGATCCTGCAGCCGGTGCTGGCCGGCGGCATGGTGACGGTCATCGCGCCCCTGGCGGTGATCCAGTGGGGTCTGCCCCTCTGGACCGCGGTCTGCGGCACGCTCGTGATCCTCTGGATGGGGGCGGGGCTGCTGCTGGCCCGCCGGAGCTAGCGCACCATCGCCGCCACGTTGCCGCCGTCGACGGTGAGGACGGCACCGGTGGTGCGTTCCATGCCCGCCAGCGCCACGAAGGCCTCGGCGACATCCGAGGCCCGCACCTCGGCGCTGAGGAGGTTGCCGGCCATGTACTCCTCCTCGCTCACTCCCCTGGCGGCGGCCCGTTGGCGGATGAGGGCGTCGTCGAGCAGACCGCTGCGGATCCGGTCGGCGTTGACGGCGTTGGAGCGGATGCCGGCGGGCCCCTCCTCCAGGGCGTACTGCCGCATCAGCGCGAGCAGGGCCGCCTTGGCGATGCCGTAGGCCCCGAAGCCGGCGCCGGGGTTGAGGGCCTGCTTGCTGACATTGAAGAGAAGCTGGCCGCCGAAGCCCTGGGCGTGGAACACGGCGACGGCCGCCTGGGCCACGCTCTGGTGGGCGAAGAGGTTGAGCTCGAAGCTGGCCCGCAGGTCCGCTTCGCTCAGCGTGGCGATGGGGCCGGTCCAGGCGCCGCCGGCGTTGCTCACCACGATGTCGAGACCGCCGAAATGCTCCGCGACGCGGTCGGTGGCCTGCCGCACCGCCTGCGGATCGGTCAGGTCGGCGGCGATGCCCAGGGCGCGAGGGTTGCAGCGGGCGGCCACCGCCGCAGCGGCGGCCCCTTCCCGGTCGAGCACCGCCAGGTCGGCCCCCGCCATCGCGAAGGCCCGGGCAGTGGCGGCGCCGATGGCGCCGGCGCCGCCGGTCACGAGCACGACCTGCCGGGCCAGGGGCTTCTCCACGCCGCGGCCGAGCTTCGCCTGCTCGAGACTCCAGTACTCCATGTCGAAGGTGTCGTTCTCCCCCACCGGTTCGAACCGCCCGATCGACTCGGCCGCCAGCAGCGTGCGGCCCCAGGCCTCGGCGATGTCGGCCACCACCGCCGCATCGGCGGCGGAGCGCCCCACCCCCACCAGCCCCAGACCGGGCACCGCGATCACGCGGGGCAGGGGATCGAGGGCCCTCCTCCGGCCGCCCACCCGGCCGTTCTGGCGATCGAAATAGGCGCGATAGGCACCGGTGTAACGGTCCATGGCCTCCTCCAGCGCCGCGGACCAGCGCTCCAGGGCGCCGGCGTCCCCGGCCTCGGGCGCGGGCGGAAGCACCAGGGGGCGGGCCTTGGTGCGGATCACGTGATCGGGAGTGGCCACGCCGCGGCCGGCCCACTCCTGCAGCCGGTGGTCGTCCACCACCGACCGGGCCAGGGGCGTGCGCCGCAGCGCCAGCGACCAGCGGCATGGCGCGGCGGCGGCCGCACCGGCACGGCCCAGGGCACCCCGCAAGCGCGGCAGGAGGGCCGCCGCCGGGGCGGCATCGGCGGAGAGGCGAATGGGTCGGGGAGTGGCGTCGCCCCGGGCCAGCCACGCCTCGGCGGCGGCCACCAGATCGATCATCCGCCCGTAGCTCTGGCGGGCCGTCGATCCGAAGGAGAAGAGCCCATGGCGCAGCAGCACCATCCCCTCCAGATCCACACCGGCGGAGCGGGCCCGGGCGTCGGCGGCCTCGAAGGCCTCCGCCGCGGCCTTGGCGAGGGAGAACCCCGGCATGACATAGGGCACCAGGGCGACCCGCTCGCCGTACACCCGTCGGCACACCGCCTCCGCATCCGGCTGGTCGGCGAGGGCCAGCAGGGCGGTGGCGTGGGTGTGATCGATGAAGGGATGGGGCAGAAAGGCGTGCAGCAGGGCCTCCACCGAGGGGTTGGGGGCCGCCGGATCGATCAGGTTGCTGCGCTGGGCCGCCACCATCTGCTCGTCGGAGAGGTGATCGAGCTGCCGCAGGGCCTGGAGCGGTTCGAGCCGTACCGCGGGGTGTCCGGGGGGTTCGATCGTGGCCAGATCCCAGCCCGAGCCCTTCACGCACAGCACCGGGATGGTCTCGCCGAGGAGGCCGGTGACGGTGGTCTTCACCGAGGTGTTGCCGCCCCCGTGGAGCACGAGATCCGGATCGGCCCCCAGCAGCCGCGCGGAATAGGTGCGCAGGGCGAGATCCTCGCCGATGCCCTGGCTGCCGTAGCGCCGCACCGCCTCGGCGGCCTCGGCGTCCGACCAGCGGTTCAGCACAGGCATGGAGGTCGACCGCCGCGGCAGGGAGAGGATCAGGCCGAGATTACGTACGTGACCCTTGCCGCGATTCCCGATGGCACGGCCGGGTGCTCAGCCTGAGCGCCGCTGGAGCCATGACGCGGCGGGGCGGTTCATGGCCCGCTTCGAGGCGGGGGAGGTGAGCCGTTCCGAATGGACCCACGAGGCCCACCTGGTGGCGGGCTTCTGGCTGGTGAGCCGGCTCGGTCCGGAGAAGGCGCTGGAGCGACTGCGGCCCCTGCTGCGCCGTCACAACGAGAGGATCGGCATCGCGAACACCACCACGAGCGGCTACCACGAATCGATCACGCGCCTGTATCTGCAGGCGATCGGCGATCACATCGCGGGGCATCCCCAGCATTCCTTCGACAGCTCCCTCGCCCTGCTGCTCCGCTCCCCCCTCGCCGAGCGGAACTGGCCGCTGCTCTTCTATGCCCGGGACAGACTGTTCTCCCCGGAGGCACGGCGGAGCTGGGTCGCACCCTCCTCCACCATGCGAGGCTGCGTCGGAGCGATCCCTGCCGGCGTGTCCGAGGCGCGGGCCCTGCAGCGGGCCGAGCTGGTTTCCATCGCCGAGGCCTTTGCGCTGACGGCCCCGGTGGTCTCGGTCGATCCGCTCGGCAGCGGCAACGTGAACGACACCTACCTGGTGCGGCTGGCCGGGGAGGCACGCCCGGCCATCGTGCTGCAGCGGCTCAACACCCACGTGTTCCGCCAGCCGCAGCAGGTGATCCGCAACATGCTCGTGGTGAGCCGCCATGTGCGCCGCCGGCTGGCGGAGGGAGTGCCCGCCCTGGCGGGTCGCCGCTGGGAGGTGCCCGCGCCCCTGCCGGACCGGGCCGGCGAGAGGCACTGGGTGGAGGAGCCTGGCGGCTTCTGGCGCGCAATCGACTTCATCGACTCCGCCCGATCGATCGATGTGGTGGAGGACCAAGGCCAGGCCGTCGAACTCGGCCGGGGCCTCGGCACCTTCCATGCCCTGATCAGCGATCTTCCCAGTGAGGATCTGGCCGACACCCTCGAAGGGTTCCACATCACCCCCGGCTACCTCCAGCGCCTGCACACCGCGCTGGCCGGCCTCTCCCGTCCCCTCAGCGCGCAGGAGGAATGGTGCGTGGGGTTCGTGGCGGAACGGCAGTCCTTCGTGGCCGTTCTCGAGGAGGCAAGGGCCCGGGGGGAGCTGCGGACGCGGCCGATCCACGGCGACCCCAAGGTGAACAACCTGCTGCTGGATCGCGTCAGCGGCGAGGCGGTCGCCCTCGTCGACCTCGACACCGTGAAGCCGGGACTGGTGCATTACGACATCGGTGACGCCCTGCGTTCGGCCTGCAATCCCCTCGGCGAGGAAACGGGCGACTGGGAGGGAGTGCGGTTCGATCCGGAGCGGTGCGGGGCGATCCTGACGGGCTATCTCGGTGTGGCCCGCAGCTTCCTCAGCGGCAGCGACCATCACTACCTCTACGACGCGATCCGGCTGCTGGCCCTGGAACTGGGAATCCGTTTCCTCACCGACCACCTCGAGGGCAACCCCTACTTCCGGGCCAGCCGTCCCCGCCACAATCTCGAGCGGGCCCTGGTGCAGTTCCATCTCACCCGCAGCATCGAGGCGCAGGAAGGCCCCCTCCGCGCCCTGATCCGGGGGCTGCGATGAAGCAGCAGAGCTTCCAGCTGGTGCCGTTCGAAGCGGCGATGGCGGCGTCGGGTCTCCGCCTCGGTGGCCGCATCGCCAGGGAGGGGGCCGCCCTGGCCATCCGCTACGAGCTGAGCGGCCCCCTCGAGACCCTGCGGATCCCGGCCGGGGAGCCCTCGCCACAGCGCCGCGACGAACTGTGGAAGCACACCTGCCTGGAATGCTTCCTGGCGGTGCCGGGGAACGCCCGCTACTGGGAGGTGAACCTCTCGCCCAGCGGCGACTGGAACCTCTACGGCCTCAGCGGCTACCGCAGCGGTCTGACGCCGGAGAGCGCCATCGAAACCCTCCCCATCACGGTGGCGCGGGGAGAACGCCGCCTGGAGCTGGAGGTGAGGCTCGATCTGGCGGGGATCACCTCCCCGCCGGAGCCCCTCGAGGCGGCCCTCTGCGCGGTGCTGGAGCAGCGCGATGGCAGCCTCAGCCACTGGGCCCTGGCGCATGGGGGCTCCGGGCCCGATTTCCACCGGCGCGAGAGCTTCCTGATCCATCTCGACCAGCCATGACGACCCTGCCTCCACCAGCAGAGGGTTCCTGGGACCTCCGGCTGCCGGCCGGAGACGTGGAGCTTGCCGGCAACCTGGTGATCCCCGGCGAGGCCCGGGGCCTCGTCCTGTTCGTGCACGGCAGCGGCAGCAGCCGCTTCAGCCGCCGCAACCGGTTCGTTGCCGAGAAGCTCCAGGCCGTCGGTCTCGGCACCCTGCTCTTCGATCTGCTGAGCGAGGCGGAGGAGCGGATCGACCGCCGCGATGCCTCCTACCGGTTCGACATTCCCCTGCTGGCCCGACGCACCGTGGCGGTGATCGATCAGCTGGCCCGTGAGGGAAGCCTCGGGCCGCTGCCGCTGGGGCTGTTCGGCGCGAGCACCGGTGCGGCGGCGGCCCTGATCGCCGCGGCGGATCGACCGGAGCGGGTGGCGGCCGTGGTCTCGCGGGGCGGGCGACCCGACCTGGCCGAGCGGGCGCTGCCGGCGGTGGAGTGCCCCACGCTGCTGATCGTGGGGGGACAGGACACCGAGGTGCTGCAGCTCAACCGCGGGGCCGCCGCCCGGCTCCGGGCCCCCCACGCGCTGGAGATCGTGCCGGGGGCCACCCATCTCTTCGAGGAACCCGGCACGCTCGAGCAGGTGGCTGCGCTGGCGGGAGCGTGGTTTCTCCGGCACCGGAACCCTCCACGATGAAGGCCATCCTCGCCATGCCCGCCACGGCGGCGGAGCCCGGCCCCCTGAAGGCCGTCGAACAGCCCGATCCCGTCTGCGGCCCCCACGATCTGCTGATCCGGGTCGAGGCCCTGGCACTGAATCCGGTGGACCTGAAGGTGCAGGCCTCTCTCCGCCCGGAGGATCCCCCACGGGTGCTGGGCTGGGACGGCAGCGGTGTGGTGGAGGCCGCCGGAGCGGCGGTGGAGCGGTTCCGGGCCGGGGACGAAGTCGTCTTCGCCGGCGACATCGGCCGGCCGGGATGCCGGGCGGAGCGGGTGGCGGTGGACGGAAGGATCTGTGGCCGGAAACCGGCCGGCCTCTCCTTCGCGGAGGCCGCGGCCCTGCCCCTCACCAGCCTCACCGCCTGGGAGGCCCTGTTCGAGCGCCTCGGCGTGGATCCTGACGGTGGCGCCACCGGCCGGTCCCTGCTGATCCTGGGAGCCGCCGGCGGGGTGGGTTCGATCATGGTGCAGCTCGCACGCCGTGCCGGCCTCACGGTGATCGCCACCGCCTCCCGGCCGGAGTCGCAGCGATGGGTGCGGCAGATGGGGGCCGTCCATGTGGTGAATCACCATGAACCCCTGGCCCCTCAGCTCAGGGATCTGGGCTTCGACGGGGTCGATCTGATCGCCAACCTCCACGACACTGATGGCTACTGGGCGACGATGGCGGAGCTGATCCGGCCCCAGGGCTCGATCGTGGCGATCGTGGGGAACCGTGCTCCGCTGGATCTGAATCTCCTCAAGAGCAAGAGCGTGCGGTTCTGCTGGGAGTTCATGTTCACGCGACCCCAGTACTGCACCCCCGACCTCGCCGCACAGGGGGCGATCCTTGATCGCGTGGCCGATCTGGTCGAGGCGGGGCGGATCCGCACGACCGTGGGGGAAACCCTCGGACCGATCACGGTGGCGAACCTCCTGGCGGCCCAGGAGCGGCTGCGCCAGAACCGCGCGATCGGCAAGATCGTGCTGGCGGGCTGGGAGTGATCCCCGCTGCGGGCTGGTTTCAGACCCGCACGGCCGGAACTTCGCCGTAGAGGGCCCGCAGCCCCGCCTCGCTGGCGGGGGCCACCCCCCGTTCGGTGATCAGGGCGGTCACCAGCCGTGCCGGGGTCACGTCGAAGGCGGGGTTGAAGGCGGGTGTGCCCTCGGGAACGAGGCGGACGCTGACGGCCTCCCCGGCGCCCTGAGCGGACCCGGACCAGCCCTGGATGTGGGTCACCTCCCGCTCGCCGCGGGCCTCGATCGGGATCGACGCCACCCCGTCATCGAGGGACCAGTCGATCGTGGAGGCGGGCAGGGCCACGTAGAAGGGAACGTCGTTGTCGCGGGCGGCGAGGGCCTTGAGATAGGTGCCGATCTTGTTGCACACGTCGCCGCTGCGGGTGGTGCGGTCACTCCCCACGATCACGGCGTCCACCAGCCCGTGCTGCATCAGATGGCCGCCGGCGTTGTCGGCGATCACGGCATGGGGCACCCCCTCCCGCCCAAGCTCGAAGGCCGTGAGGCTGGCCCCCTGGTTGCGGGGTCGGGTCTCGTCGACCCACACGTGCAGGTCGAGCCCGGCGCGATGGGCCTTGTAGATCGGAGCCAGCGCCGTGCCCCAGTCCACCGTGGCCAGCCAGCCGGCATTGCAGTGGGTGAGCAGACGCAGCGGTTGGTGGCGGCGCCGCTCCGGCCGGGCCAGGGCCAGGTCCTGAAGGATCCTGAGGCCATGGCCGCCGATCGCCTCGCACATCGCCACGTCCTCATCGGCGATCGCGTCGGCCTCCCGCCGCGCCGCGGCCGCCCTCTCGCCGGGGGGAAGGGCCACGACCCGGGCATGCACCCTCTCGAGGGCCCAGCGCAGGTTCACCGCCGTGGGACGCGTGGCCACCAGCTGATCGAAGGCGGCGGCGAGGGCGGCATCGGAGGGATCCGCCTGCAGGGCGAGCATCAGGCCGTAGGCACCGGTGACCCCGATCAGGGGTGCACCCCGCACCACCATGGTGGCGATGGCCTCGGCCGCCTCGTCCACCGTGGAGAGGGTGCGGGTCACGAAACGGTGGGGCAGCCGGGTCTGATCGATCACGCCGATGCTCCGCCCCCCCGCCTCCACCCAGATGGTGCGCCAGGGTCTGCCGTCGATGTTCATCGCCGCCGCGAGCAGGGGAAGGGGCCCCACCATGGTGCGGTGGCGGAGCTCCCCTGCCCCGCCCCGTCGTGAAGAGATGTCATCGGATCCCGCAGCGACGGGCCCTCAGGGGGCGGCCTGGCCGGTGTCGTAGGCGGTGAACCCGCAGCGTTCCGCCGCCTTCCGGTAGGCGGCGTCGAAGCGGTCCCAGCGGAAGGCGCGGGGGTCATAGCGGCTGCGGCTGCGGTCCACCGCGGCGTGGGTGGTGAGCCGGCTCAGGGGAATGCCGAACCTCGCCTGCCAGAGCAGCACCTGGGCCGCCGTGGTGCGGTACTGCTCCGGGGTATAGCCCGCATGGGCGGGGGCATCACCGCGGCCGTCGGGGGGTGATTCGAGCCCGAGGTGCAGGGCGACGTTGTTGATCGATCCCACCGATTCAGGGCGGATCCGCACGGTGAAGTCGCCGAAGGCCGACATCCCCGCGCCGAAGGCGCGGTCTCCATCCGCCACGATCCGCAGGCGACGGCCCTGCCGGTCCACCAGGAGGTGATAGCTGGCCTGGTCCTCATCCTTCGGATGGGCCGTGGCGAAGTAGTCGAGCGTGGCCTCCGCCGCCAGCACGGTCTCGTGCAGCACGATCAGCTGGGGACGATGGGGCACCTCCCGCCCGGCCACGTCACGGCGCTGCCGTTCGCCGAAGTTGGTGGCGTTCGCCGGGCGGGGCAGTTCTTCCGCCAGAGCGAGTCGCTCCTCGCAGCGGGCGATCGCCTCACCGCTGGCGGCAGCAAGGCCCGCGTCCCGCAGGGAAGGGACCCGGCCGGTGGATCGATCCCCGCAACCGCCGGCCAGGAGAGCCACGACCAGCGCCGCCGTCCCGGCCCGGAAAGGCTGCTTCACCGGGAATCAGCCGTGCTCCCGCAGGAAGGCGATGGTGCCCTGCAGTTCCTCGGCGAACCGGTCGATCTCCGCGGGGGTGGTGGTGAAGGCGAGGCTGGCCCGGGCCGAGCCGGAAAGTCCGTAGTGGCGGTGAAGGGGCTGGGTGCAGTGGTGGCCGCTGCGGATGCAGATGCCGGCGGAATCGAGCAGGGCCGCGATGTCGTTGGCATGGAGACCGTCCACCACGAACGAGGCGAGGGCACCGCGGTGGGGCTGCTGCTCCGGGGTCGGCCCCAGGATTCGCACTCCCTCGATCTGCTGCAGCCGCTGGAAGAGACGCCGGGTGAGCTCCTGCTCCCACGCGTGCACCCGGTCCATGCCGAGGCCCTGGAGGTAGTCGATGGCGGCCCCCATGCCGATCGCCTCGCCGATCGCCGGGGTGCCCGCCTCGAACTTGTGGGGCAGATCCGCCCAGCTGCTGTGGTCGAGATAGACGTCCTGGATCATCTCGCCACCCCCGAGGAAAGGAGGCATCTCCTCCAGGAGCGCCTCGCGACCCCAGAGGAAGCCGGCGCCTGTGGGTCCGCACATCTTGTGGGAGGACCCCACCAGGAAATCGCAGCCAAGACGGCCCACGTCCACGGGCTGGTGGGGCAGGCTCTGGCAGGCATCCACCAGAAGCAGGGCGCCGGCGTCGTGGACGAGGGGGGCGATCGTCTCGATCGGATTGAGGCAGCCGAGGGTGTTGCTCACCTGCACGAGGCTCACCAGCTTGGTGCGCTCGCTCAGCTGACTGCGCAGATCCTCGAGGTCGAGCTCACCGCTGGGGGTGAGTCCCACGTGGCGGAGCACGCAGCCGGTGCGGGCCGCCAGCAGCTGCCACGGCACCAGGTTGCTGTGGTGCTCCATGAGGGAGAGCAGCACCTCGTCGCCCTCCCCCAGGTGGGTCTCTCCCCAGGTGCGGGCCACCAGGTTGATCGCCTCGCTGGCATTGCGGGTGAACACGATCTCCCGGGGCGAGGCGGCTCCGATGAACCGCGCCACCTTGGCCCTGGCCCCCTCGAACGCCTCGGTGGCGCGGGTGCTGAGCTGGTGGGCGCCGCGGTGGACGTTGGCGTTGTCCCGTCCGTAGTAGTGCTGCAGGGCGTCGAGCACCCTTCGCGGCTTCTGGGAGGTGGCGGCGTAGTCGAGGTAGATCAGGGGCTGGCCGAGGCAGGCCTTCTGGGCCAGCAGGGGAAAGTCGGGGCGGGTCAGCGCGGCGAGATCCTCGACCGGCGGGGGGGCGGCGCCATCGGCAGCGCGGCGTTCGTCGCCGAGGGCTCCTGGGGAGAGGGGAGTGAGGGTCATGGGGAGGGGACCTCCTGGCCGACCAGACCGGCGAGGGGCCGCCAGCGACGGGCGATCTCCGGCAGCTCATCGACCACCTCGTCGCAGAAACCGCGCAGCAGAAGGCGTGCCGCCTCCTGCGCGGCGATGCCCCGGCTGCGCAGATAGAAGAGTTCCTCCTCCTGAAGGCGGCTCACGGTGGCGCCGTGGGTGCAGGTCACATCGTCGGCGACGATCTCGAGCTGGGGCTTGGTGTCGATGCGGGCCCGCTCGCTGAGGATCAGATTCCGGCTCATCTGGGCGGCGTGGGTGCGCTGGGCCGCCCGCGGCACCTCCACGGCTCCGTTGAACACGCTCCGGGCCTCCCCGTCGGCCACCGCCTTGTGGAGCTGATCGAGCTGCCCGTCGGGGCCGCCGAAATGGATGCGGCTGTGGGTGTCGGCCACCTGGCGCCCCGAGGCCAGCTGGAGGCCCCGCAGGCGGCTGGAGGCCGCCCCCCCGCTCTGCACCACGGTGGGCTCGATCCTCGCCAGTCCCCAGCCGCCGCAGACCGAGGCGAGGCTGTAGGCGCTGCCGGGGTCCTGCCGGACGTCGATGCGGCCCAGCAGCACCGCGTCGTCATGGCCCCGGGCGACGATGCCGTGCCGCAGCCGGGCCCCCTCGGCAAGCCGGATCTCCACCACCACACTCGTGAGGCTGGTGCCGGCGGCCCGGTGCACCTGGACCAGATCGAGCTGCGCCCCGGGCTCGAGCAGCAGCAGAACCCTGAGGGGCAGCAGCCCTGCGGCGCCCGCCGCATCGCTGACCAGTTCGAGCGGCGCCCCCACCGCTCCGCGCACCGCCAGGGCCAGAACCCGATCGCAGCTGGAGGCATTGAGCAGAGAGGGCCAGTCCCCGGCTCCGGGATCCGCCCCGGATGTCTCCGCGAGGGCGGTCCCGAGCTCCTCGCCCTGCAACCGCCGCACACCGTCTGGAAGAGGTGCCGAGGCGCCCGGTTCCTGGTCGCCGGCGGGCAGGAGGCGACACGCCGATGAAGCCGGCGAGGGCCACTCCGGGCGGGACGGGGCGGTCTCCCGCGGGATCAGCCGCGGCGGCACCGCGGTGATCGCCGCGGTGGGAGTGAACCGCCAGGCCTCCATGCGCCGGGAGGGAAGCGGCTGACACGCCAGCCGCGCGCGGGCCGCGGCGAGCTGAGCGGCGAGGTCCCCCGCCGGAGCGGGCAGGGAGGCGAGCAGGGCGGCGGTCCAGGGGTCGGTGGCGGCCGCGGCGTCAGAGGCGGCGCCGGGGGAGGCGGTGCCGGGAACGGAGACGGTGATGGTCATCAGGCCACCTCGACGGGAAGTTCGCGGTCGACCCAGTCGTAGCCGCGGCTCTCGAGTTCGAGGGCCAGCTCCTTGCCGCCGGTCCGCAGGATCCGGCCGCCCGCCATCACATGGACGTAGTCGGGGGTGATCACGTCGAGCAGACGCTGGTAGTGGGTGATCAGCAGGGTGGCGTTGTCGGGACCGGCGAGGTGGTTGACGCCGCCGGCGACGATGCGGAGGGCATCGATGTCGAGGCCGGAATCGGTTTCATCGAGGATGGACACCACCGGGTCGAGCAGGGCCATCTGGAGAATCTCGTTGCGCTTCTTCTCGCCACCGGAGAAGCCCTCGTTGACGCTCCGCTCGAGGAAGGAGGGATCCATCTGCACCACCTGGAGGCGCTCGCGCACCAGATCCTCGAAGGCAAAGGTGTCGAGTTCCTCCTCGCCCTGCTGGAGGCGGCGGGCATTGGTGGCGACCCGCAGGAATTCGAGATTGCTGACGCCGGGAATCTCGACCGGATACTGGAAGCCCAGGAAAAGACCGAGGCGCGCCCGCTGCTCCGGCTCGAGCTCCAGGAGGTTCTCACCGCGGTAGAGCACCGTTCCGCCGGTCACGGTGTAGGCGGGGTGGCCGGCGAGGACCTTGGAGAGGGTGCTCTTGCCGCTGCCGTTGCGCCCCATCACGGCATGGACCT
>CAZVPB010000003.1:0-30165 GCA_964628165.1 uncultured Cyanobium sp. | reverse complement strand
CGCCCTGCTGCTGCTCGCGCCCCTGACCCTCCTGGAGGGGCCCGAATGGCTGGGTCTCCCCTGGGGCTACTGGGCGCTGGTGGCCATGACCTTCCTCGAATCCACCCTCACCCAGTTCTTCGCGCCGGCGGAACAGGCCACGATCCCCCTGCTGGTGCCGCCCCGCCGGCTGCTGGCGGCGAACTCGGTGTACCAGGCCACGAGCATGGCCGCCACGATCGTGGGGTTCGCCCTCGGCGATCCGATCCTGCGGGGGCTGCGCACGGGACTGGCACGGCTGGGCATCGGCGGCGGCGAATTTTTCCTGCTGCCCCTCTGCTACGGGCTGGCCGCCCTCGCGATCGGCAGCATCCGGTTCCAGGAACCGCCCCGCCAGCCCCGCACGGTCACGGTGTGGGAGGAGATCGGCGAGGGCCTGGGGGTGCTGCGGGATCACCGCAGCGTCCGCGCGGCGATGGTGCAGCTCGTTCTCCTCTACAGCCTGCTGGCGGCCCTGTACGTCCTGGCCATCAGCCTGGCGGCGGGCATCACCGGCCTGGGTCCCACCCGCTTCGGTGTGCTGCTGGCGATGAGCGGCGTGGGTCTGGCCCTCGGGGCGGTGACCATGGCCCAGGTGGGCCATCGCTTCGACCGGACCCGGCTGGCCTCGGCCGGACTGGGCACGATCGCCTTCTGCCTCGTGCTGCTGGCCGAGGTGCGGGGCAGCCTGGTGCTCACCCTGCTGCTCTGCGGGCTGCTGGGGGTGGGCGCGGCACTGCTGGCCATCCCCGCCCAGACCACCATCCAGGAGGAGACCCCCGAGCATCGCCGCGGCCGGGTGTTCGGTCTGCAGAACAATCTCATCAACATCTCCCTCAGCCTGCCGCTGGTGCTGGCGGGCACCCTGGTGAGCCGCTGGGGACTGTCGCCGGTGCTGTGGGGGCTGGCGGTGATGGCGGCCGTGGCGGCCCTGGCGGAGCGGCCCTGGCGGCGCTGCTAGCTTTCACACCCCGAGCGGCGCCGCGGTGGCCAACATTGCCTGGCTGGGCAAGAAATCCCCGTTCTGCGGCAACGTCACCTACGGACTGACCACCACCCAGGCCCTGCGGGACCGTGGCCACGAGGTGAGCTTCATTCACTTCGACACCCCCGCCGCGGCCCTGGCCCGGCAGGATGCGGCCGGGCCGGAGACGCAGGCCGCGCCCGACGTGACCCTGCCCTATCTGGTCAAGTCGCAGGTGTACACGATCCCCTCACCCGGGGCCCAGCGGGAGCTGCGGGAATCCCTGGAGCGCCTCGAACCGGACCTGGTTCACGCCAGCCTCACCCTCTCGCCGCTGGACTTCCGGCTGCCGGACCTGTGCCGCCAGCTGGGGGTGCCCCTGGTGGCCACCTTCCATCCCCCCTTCGACGCGGGGCTGCGCAATCTCGCCGCCGGCACCCAGCAGCTCACCTACCAGCTCTACGCCCCGTCCCTGGGCCGTTACGACCGGGTGATCGTGTTCTCCGACCTCCAGGCCGAGGTGCTCGAGCGGCTGGGGGTCCGCCGGGACCGTCTGGCGGTGATTCCCAACGGTGTCGACCCCGACCTCTGGTGCCCCCCCTCCCCCGCGGCGGCCGCACTGCTGGACCCGCTGCGGCAGCGGCTGGGAAACCGGCGGGTCTTCCTCTTCATGGGGCGGGTGGCGACCGAGAAGAATCTCGAGGCCCTGCTGCGGGCCTGGCGGCTGGTGGAGACCCCCGGCTGCGTGCTGGTGGTGGTGGGCGACGGGCCCCAGCGGGCCGCGCTCCAGACCTCCCAGGACAGCGATGTGGTCTGGTGGGGGCACGAGGCCGACCGGGCCGTGCGGGTGGCCCTGCTGCAGCTGGCGGAGGTGTTCCTGCTGCCTTCCCTGGTGGAGGGACTCTCCCTGGCCCTGCTGGAGGCGATGGCCTGCGGCACCGCCTGCGTGGCCACCGATGCCGGTGCCGACGGGGAGGTGCTGGAGGGGGGTGCCGGCATCGTGATCAGCACCCAGGGGGTCACGACCCAGCTGCGGACCCTGCTGCCGGTGCTCCGGGATCAGCCCCTCCTCACGACGGAGCTGGGACGGAGGGCCCGCGCGCGGGTGCTGGAGCGCTACACCCTCACCACCAACATCGACGCCCTCGAGCGGCTCTACGCCGATCTGCTGCGGCAACCCCTGGCGGCCTGAGGCATCCGGTTCAGTACCGCTCCGGCCGGGGCAGCTGCCAGTCGGGCAGGTATCCCTCCGCCCGCAACGCCCGGGTGCGCTCCTCGAGCCTGCGGCGGTCGAGCCGCCACAGCCGATACAGCCCCGACCGCGCGAGCTCCTGCGGGGCGAGCCCCCGCCAATGGGAGAGGTCTGCGGTGGAGGCATCGATCACCACCAGCACGCCCGGCACCTGGGCCGCGGTGGTGGGGACCTGGCCGTCCCTCCGCTCCCGCCGCAGCCGCTCGCCGAGGTTCACCATGGCCTGCGGCGAGGTGCCCTCGTACACCACCACGTGGCGGGAGTAGTAGTGCAGCGAGGGCTTGAGGATCCCCACCATGGCCAGATGCTCGCCGGAGCGGATCTCGCGCGACGCCGCCGCGGCCATCTCGCGCACGGGCAGGGCCCGCAGCCGATCACCGAGAATGCTGAGGGGAACCAGCGCGGCCGGAACGAAGAGCACCAGCGGCAGCTGCAGAGCCAGCAGACGCAGCCGGGGCCGGAGTCGTCCGGCCCACACCCCGGCAACGGCGGCGGCCAGCCAGCAGAGCGCCGCCAGCGGCAGCCGAGGGCTGGCCAGGAGCTCCGCCGGAAGGGTGGGCATCTCCGGATCCTGGATCCAGCCGACCCACGCCGGCGCGGCCGCCAGGACGCCGGCCAGGAGCAGGGTGAGGGCCAGGGTGCCGCGCCAGGCCAGGCGCTGCAGCCTGTCGGCCTCCGGCCGGCCCGAGGCGGCCAGGGCGATCAGCACCGCCGCGGCCGGGGTGGCGGGCAGCCAGTAGCTGGGCAGCTTGGTGGCCGCCACGCTGAAGAACACGAACACCGCCAGCAGCCAGCAGGCGCAGAAGCGTCCGAGGGAATGGGGAGGCGGATGGAGCCTGGCGGCCCCCCGCAGCCTCGGCCGCAGCGGACCCAGGCCGCGGCCGAGGCCCAGCAGCAGCAGCGGGGTGGCGGGCAGGCTGGCGACCACCAGCACCGGCAGGAAGAACCACCAGGGCTGCAGGTGGTTGTTCACCACGCTGGTGAACCGCTGGAGATTGTGATACCCGAAGAAGCTGTCCCAGAAGGGACGCCCCTCCACGGCCAGGGTGAGGGCATACCAGGGAACCGCGATGACCGCGGTGAGCAGCAGGCCGGGCACGACCCTCAGCCGGACCGCCAGACCCCCCAGATCCGCCTGCAGCCAGCCGAAGGCCAGCAGGGTCATGGCCATGAGCACCACCGCCACCGGCCCCTTGGTGAGCACCGCCAGCCCCAGCACGACCCAGGCGGGCCACCACCGCCCGGCCGGATCGGCATAGGTGCGCCAGGCCAGCAGAAGACTCAGGGCCACCATGGCCGTGAAGAGGGCATCGCTCACGGCGATCCTTCCCCACAGGAGCACCAGCGGCGAGAGGGCGAAGGCCAGCGCGGCGGTGAGGGCGGTGATCCCCGCCCCGGCCCCCTCGGCAGGCGCCCCGGCGGCCTCGTTCCCCCGGCCGGACTTCGGCTGCGGCCAGCGGAGCAGGGTGTCGGCCAGGGCGAGCATCACGGCCACCGTCGCCAGGGCGGAGGGAAGCCGGGCGGCCCAGGTGCCGAGGGGGTTCCACCAGGACTGGCCCGGCAGGGCATACCCCAGCCCCATCAGCCAGTACACCAGCGGCGGCTTGTCGTAGCGGGGCAGTCCGTTGACCCTGGGCACAAGCCAGTCGCCCGTCTCCGCCATCGCCCGCGCCGCCGCGGCGAACAGCGGCGGCGTCTCGTCCACCAGACCGGTGCTGCCCAGCTTCCACAGGAACAGGACCAGGCCGCACAGCAGGGTGGCGAGAAGAACCCGGCGGCGCTGGCCCGCGGGGGGCCGTCCTTGGATCTGCTTCACCGTGTCACGCCCTCCGGGGAGCCCGGGGATCCCTCGGCGGGGTGACTTTCCCACAACTGAGTCCGGCGGTTGATCAACAGCACCGACAACAGTGCCAGAAGCGAGCCGGCCCACTGCAGCGGCCCCAGCCGCTCCCCCAGCAGCAGTCCACCGAAGAGGAGGGCGAACACCGGAGTGAGGAAGGTGAGGGCGGTGAAGCCGGTGAGATCGCCGCGGCTGGCGAACCAGAAGAACAGTCCGTAGGCGAGGGCGCTGCCGAGCAGGGAGGAATAGGCCATCAGCCCCCATTCCTGGGGCCCCCAGCCGGGCCAGCCGGCGCCCCCGAGGATGGCGCCGAGGAGCAGCGGCAGCCCCCCCAGCACCATGTGCCAGCCGGTGACGGCCACCGCGTCGCTGCCACGGCAGGCAAAGCGGCAGAGCACCGTGCCCACCGCCATCGCCGCCGCCGCCCCCAGCATCCAGGCCTCACCGTGGGCGAGGACCTGGCCGGCCACGGCGGCGGGAGCCTCCAGCCACCAGTGCCGCAGCAGGTCCGGCGGCACGCCGAGCAGCACGATGCCCAGAAGGCCCAGCAGCAGACCCAGCCACCCCACCGGGTTGATCGCCTCGCCGAAGAGCAGCCGGGCCAGCAGAGCCACCAGCAGCGGCTGGGAATCGATCAGCACCGAGCCGAGGCCGGCGCCGGTCTGGCCGAGGCCGCGGGCCAGCAGGGCCTGGAAGAGGCTGCCGTCCACCGCGGCGAAGAGCAGGAGCCAGGGCAGATCGCTGGCCGCCACCGCCAGGGAACGGCCCAGACCCCGGGCCGCCATCAGCACCACCACGCCCGCCGGCAGGAGCCGCAGCCAGGCGAGGGTGATCGGCGCGGCTCCCGCCAGCAGTGGCTTCATGGCCACCATCGCCGTTCCCCAGAGCACGAAGGGAAGCAGCATCAGAGTCCAGCGGAGGGGGAGGGGCATGGGCGGGGCCTGGGCCTCCTCCGGACCGTCTGGATGCCTCTTTTTAAGATCCTGCGACTGTTCCCCGTCCGCCGGACCCGCATGCCCTGGCCCTGGCGTCGCAAGACCCGCCACACCCTGGCCCGCATCGCCATCGAGGGGCCGATCGCCGGATCGACCCGCGAGCGCGTGCTCAAGGCCATCGATCAGGTGCGCCGCCGCGAGTGCCCCGCCCTGCTCCTGCGCATCGACAGCCCCGGCGGCACCGTGGGGGACAGCCAGGAGATCCATGCGGCGATCCGCCGCCTGCGGGAGAGCGGCTGCCGGGTGGTGGCCAGCTTCGGCAACGTGTCCGCCTCCGGCGGCGTGTACGTGGGAGTGGCCGCCGAGCGGATCGTCGCCAACCCCGGCACCATCACCGGCTCCATCGGCGTCATCCTGCGCGGCAACGATCTCTCCCGCCTGCTGAAGCGGATCGGCGTCCGCTTCGAGACGGTGAAGAGCGGCCTCTACAAGGACATCCTCTCGCCGGACCGGGCGCTGACCGAGGAGGAGCGGAACCTGCTGCAGGAGCTGATCGACAGCAGCTACGGGCAATTCGTCGAGGCCGTGGCCGCCGGGCGCGGCCTCGAGCCGGAGGTGGTGCGCGGCTTCGCCGACGGCCGCGTCTTCACCGGCGCCCAGGCCCACCGGCTCGGCCTGGTGGACGAACTCGGCGACGAGGACACCGCGCGGCGCCGGGCCGCCGAACTGGCCGGCCTCGACCCGGAGCGGATCCGGCCGGAGACCTTCGGCAAGCGCAGGAAGCGGCTGGCCGGACTGTTGCCGGGGGGGCGGCTGATCGAGCAGCTCCACCAGGCGGTGAGCACCGAACTCGCCTGGACGGGCCAGCCGCTCTGGCTTCACCGTCCCTGAGCCGCCCATGTCCTCTCCCCCCTCGCTGCAGCTGCGGGCCCTCCGCGGGGCGACCACCGCGACCGACAACACCCCGGAGGCCATCCACGAGGCGGTGGCCGAACTGATCGAGGAGCTGATGGAACGCAACGGTCTGGAGGGGCCCCGGGTGCTCTCGGTCACCTTCTCGGTCACGGCGGATCTCGATGCCTGCTTCCCCGCCGCCGTGGCCCGCCGCCGTCACGACTGGAGCGGCGTGGCCCTGCTGGACTGCCAGCAGATGGCGGTGGCGGGGGACCTGCCGCGGTGCATCCGGCTGCTCGCCCATGTCTGGCAGGATCCGGACCGCGAGGCCATCCATCCGTACCTGCGGGAAGCCACCCGTCTGCGGCCCGATCGGGCGGCGGGGGAGACGGCCACCGCCCAACCAGCTGCCTCGCCGACCACCCCGCCGGCGGGTGCTGATCGCATCTGCTGAGAATCGGTTCTCTCCCCACACGAATCGTTCATGCCCCTGCCCGCCCGATCTCGGCTGCTCGCCGCCACCCTCGGAGTGCTCGCCGCCGGCGGCCTCGGCCTGGCGGACGTCGCCCGCGCCCAGGGAACCCCCGGCATCGTGGAGTTCCGCTGGGAGAACGACAGGAACTACAGGAAGCTCTACTTCTGGCAATCCGACACGGTCCGGCTCAAGCGGGCGGAGTACTACCTGATGCTCCGCCCGAAGGACCGCAAGACCGCCATCCTCAAGCTCAGCGTCAGCATCCCCAAGAACTTCGAATCCGAGATCGAGGCAAAGGATCTCAAGCTCTGCAAGATGAGTCAGGGGGGCATCATGAAGCGCACCCGCTGCCTCGAGGAGATCCCCGCCGCCATCGAGATCGCCGACAACGGTCTGACGATCAACGTCTTCCCCGAGACGCCGATTCCCGAGGACGAGACGGTGGGGCTCTACATGCGGCTGTTCAACCCCTTCAGCGCCGGCATGTACCAGTTCAACGCCCTCGCCCAGGCTCCCGGGGAGATCCCCGTCTCGGGCTACCTGGGCAGCTGGCTGATCCAGATCGACCCCAACTGACTGGTAGCCTTTCCGGCTGCGAACGAGAAGATCATGACGAGGCGCACGCTGGAGGGAACCAGCCGCAAGCGCAAGCGGGTGTCCGGCTTCCGGGTCCGGATGCGCACCCACACCGGCCGCAGGGTGATCCGCGCCCGCCGTCGCCGCGGCCGCGCCCGCCTGGCCGTCTGAGCTGACCTGAACCGGTGGCCCTGCCGCGGCGGCACCGTCTCCGCGGTGAACGAACCTTCGACCGGCTTTACCGGAAGGGACGCCGATACGAATCGGGGTCGGTGGTGCTCCGTCTGGTGAATGCCGATCCCGACCTGCTGCCCGCCGACGACCGCCGTCAGCCCCCCAGCGACTGGCGCTGCGGGGTCGTGGTGAGTTCCAAGGTGAGCAAGCGGGCGGTGGAGCGCAACCGGCTGCGCCGCCTGCTCCATGGCCATCTGCTCCACCTCGCGCCGCGACCGCCCCAGCCCGTGTGGCTGCTGCTCAGCCTCCGGCCCGGCAGCGAACGGCTCCCTCCCCGCCAGCTGCTGGGAGAATGCACCGAAGTGCTCCGCCAGGCAGGATTGACGCCATGACCACCCCCTCCGCTCCACCGGGACCAGCGGCCATCGAGGAATCCGTCTTCTACGAAGGGGGGCCGGCCCGGGGCGACCTGATCGTCAACCTCCTCTTCGGTCTCACGATCATCGGCATCCCCTTCGCCGTGGGGGCGATCGTGCGGGCCCTCTGGCTCCGCTACCGGATCACCAGCCGCAGGATCACGGTGAGCGGCGGCTGGATGGGCCGCGACCGCAGCCAGGTCGTCTACCGACAGATCCGCGAGGTGCGCTCCGTGCCCAGGGGGCTGGGCGCCTGGGGTGACATGGTGCTGGTGCTCGAGGACGGTTCGCGCCTCGAGATGCGTTCGGTGCCCCGGTTCCGCGAGGTGGAGGCCTACATCGAGGAACAGCGCCGCTCCGGCGGGGCCCGCCGGAGCGGCACGGGCAGCCCGGCCGCCGGTGGCTTCGGCGAAACCACCCGCCAGTCGGCCTGACCCCCTCCCCCCTCGGGCACACTGAGGGCCCGCTTCCGCCACCCCCTTCGCCTGCCACGCCGTGATCGGCTACATCTCCGACAACCTGCTGCTCCCGATCCTCGACTTCTTCTACGGGCTCGTCCCCAGCTACGGGCTGGCGATCGTGGCCCTGACGGTGGTCATCCGGCTCGCCCTGTTCCCCCTCAGCGCCGGCTCGATCCGCAGCGCCCGCCGGATGCGCATCGCCCAGCCGGTGATGCAGGAGCGGCAGGCGGAGATCCGCAGCCGCTACTCCAACAATCCGCAGAAGCAGCAGGAGGAGCTCGGCAAGCTCATGCAGGAGTTCGGCAGCCCCCTCGCCGGCTGCCTCCCCCTGCTGGTGCAGATGCCGATCCTGTTCGCCCTCTTCGCCACCCTGCGGGGGTCGCCCTTCGCCGACGTCCCGTACGCGATCAACCTGAAGGTGCTGCCCGCGGATCAGATCGCCGCGGTGGAACCGAAGCCCTTCAACAGCGCCAGTCATTCGATCTTCGTCAGCAGCACCCAGCACGTGCCGGTGATCGCCTCGCTGCCCCAGGGGAACCGGCTCGGCGTCGGTGACACCGCCCAGGTGGAGCTCCACACCAAGGAGGGCACCGGCTTCGATGCCGTGCTGGAGGGCGTGGATCACGGCAGGGATTTCACCCCCACCTGGAGCGTCACCAAGGGGGACGAGGTGGTCCGCGTCGATGACGACGGCACCATTCACGCCCTCGCCGTGGGCGACGCCACCGTGGAGGCACGGATCCCCGGCCTCGCCGCCCGCAGCGGCTTCCTCTTCATCAAGGCCCTGGGACAGGTGGGCTTCATGAGCGAGGGCAGCGTCAACTGGGACATCGCCATCCTCGTGGCCGCCTTCGGCGCGACCCTCTTCGTCTCCCAGATCCTCTCGGGCATGGGCATGCCGCCCAACCCCCAGCAGGCCACGGCGAACCGGATCACGCCGGTGATGATCACCGCGATGTTCCTGTTCTTCCCCCTGCCGGCCGGAGTGCTCCTCTACATGGTGGTGGCCAACATCTTCCAGGCGGTCCAGACCTTCCTGCTCACCCGTGAGCCGCTCCCCGACAACCTGCAGGAGATCCTCGACCGGCAGCTGGCCCAGCAGACGGTGACCGCCACGGCCTCCGCCGGCGGCGGGGGAGGGGGACGCCTGCCCTTCGAACCGAAGGGCCGCAAGTGAGCGAACCCACCTCCTCCCTGTCCCCTCCCGCCCGCCTCGAGCCGATCTCCCTGCGGGACAGGCGGCTGGTGGAGGAACCGCTGGAGTGGCAGGTGGAGCAGCCGATCCGCGACCTCGAGACCCTCACCCCGGTCCGGGGATGGGTCCGGATCCGCCATCACGGCAGGGCCCTCGAGGTGGAGGCCCGGGCCGCAGCCATCGTCACCCTCCGGTGCGACCGGTGCCTGCAGCACTTCAACCATCCCCTCGAGATCGAGGAACGGGAACTGATCGAACTGCGCGGCGAGGCAGAAGGCATCGACCCGCCGGAGGAGCCCACCCCCCTCGACGAGCGGCTCGACCCGGCGGGCTGTTTCGATCCGGAGCGATGGCTGTTCGAGCAGCTGAGCCTCGCCCTGCCCCTGGTGAACCGCTGCGGCGCCGATTGTCCGGGCCCCGACCGCTGGTGCAGCGAGGAGCGGCGGGAGGATCCCCGCTGGGCGGCGCTTCGTACCCTGCGCGGACGCTGAGCCACCCGCCGAACCCATGGCCCCGTCCCTGGCCGAGCAGCTGGACCTGCTGATCCGCGCCCGCATCCCCCTGCTGTGGATCCGCAGCCTCGAGGAGGAGAGGGTGGAGGCCCTGCTGGAGAAGGCGGCATCGCGCCTCGGCGGGCGCCTGCTGGTGCGCTGGGACTTCATCAACGGCCTCGACGGGCTGCCGAACCGGCAGGGGGAGGGGGCCCGCAATCCGATGGGAGCCCTCGACGTGCTGGCCTCCCTGCCCCCCGACCAGGGGGCGTTGCTGCTTCTCAAGGACTTCCACCGCTACGGCGAGGACCCGGGAATCTGCCGGCGGCTGCGCAATCTGGCGGCGAGTCTCCGCAGCCAGCCCCACACCGTGGTGATCAGCGCGCCGGAATGGCAGGTGCCGCGGGAGCTGGAGGACAGCATCACCCTGCTGGAGCTGCCCCTGCCCGACGCGGCGGAGATCG
The DNA here is from genome assembly GCA_964628165.1 of uncultured Cyanobium sp. Taxonomy (GTDB): domain Bacteria; phylum Cyanobacteriota; class Cyanobacteriia; order PCC-6307; family Cyanobiaceae; genus Cyanobium. The sequence continues at coordinate 20,010 of CAZVPB010000003.1, read as the reverse complement.
GCAGCCTGCTGGGCTCGATCGCCGAGGCGACGGGACGCCCCCTCGAACCGGCCGTGCTCGAACAGCTCACCGCCGCCTGTCACGGCCTCAGCGAGCAACGGGTCCGGCAGCTGGCCGCCCGCGCCCTGGCCCGCCGCGGCGGCCTCGGACTGGAGGACCTGGCGGAGGTGCTCGAGGAGAAACGCCAGGCGATCGCCCGCAGTGAACTGCTGGAGTACTGCCCCACCGAGGCCACCCCCGCCGACATCGGCGGGCTGGAGGCGCTCAAGCGGTGGCTCGACCAGCGGCACCGCGCCTTCGGGGAGGAGGCGCAGCGCTACGGCCTGCCCCTGCCCCGGGGGGTGCTGCTGGTGGGGCCCCAGGGCACCGGCAAGTCCCTCACCGCCAAGGCGATCGCCCACAGCTGGTCGATGCCGCTGCTGCGCCTCGACGTGGGGCGGCTCTTCGCCGGGCTGGTGGGGGCCAGCGAGGCCCGCACCCGCGAGATGATCCAGCGGGCCGAGGCGATGGCTCCCTGCATCCTCTGGATCGACGAGATCGACAAGGGCTTCGCCTTCGGTGCCGGCGGTGCCGGCCGCAGCGACGGCGGCACCAGTCAGCGGGTGCTGGCCAGCCTGCTCACCTGGATGGCGGAGAAGACCAGTGCGGTGTTCGTGGTGGCGACCGCCAACGCGGTGGAATGGCTGCCGGCCGAACTGCTGCGCAAGGGCCGCTTCGACGAGATCTTCCTGCTGGAACTGCCGGACGCGACCGAGCGCCACTCGATCCTCGACCTCCAGCTGCGGCGCCGCCGGCCCCGCCACGACATCCCCCTCGACGCCCTCGTGGACCGCACCGAGGGGTTCTCCGGCGCCGAGCTGGAGCAGACCGTGATCGAGGCGATGCACCTCTCCTTCGGCGAGGGGAGGGAGCCGGGGGAGGCGGACCTGATCACCGCCGCCTCCCAGGTGGTGCCGCTCTCGCGCACCGCCCGCGAGCAGCTGGAGGCCCTGCGCCAGTGGGCCAGCAGCGGGCGGGCACGGCCGGCCTCGGACCGCCCCCAGCCCCGGCTCATGTGAAGCCCGGTGAAGAACTCCGACGCCACGTTACGGCTCGCCCCCGCGGCTCTTGTCCGCCCCGATGGCCCCCGTAGCGTCCGGATCACGCGAGTCCTGCCACCGTGCTCCCCAATCCCGCCCCCCGCTCCGGTTCCGAGCTCACCACCCAGCTGGCCGTGGCCTGCCTCGGCGCAGGTGTGATCACCAGCGTGGCGGTGGCCCAGGGGCAGAACCCCCTCACCGCGCTGGGCATCACCCTCTTCTCCGCCGTCGCGGCGGTGGCCGTCGGTCAGGTGCTTTGAGCCGGCTGCGGGCTCTCCTGCCCGCCCTCGCCAACAAGACCTACTTCAACTACGGCGGCCAGGGCCCGCTGCCTCTCCCTTCCCTGGAGGCGATGCGGGCCAGCTGGCTGCGCATCCAGGAACTGGGGCCCTTCACCGCCGAGGTGTGGCCCTATCTGGAGGGCCTCACCGGCGGGCTGAGGCAGCGCCTGGCCCGCTGGGCCGGGGTGGCTCCGCACCGCGTGGCCCTCACCGAGAACGTGACCTCCGGCTGCGTGCTGCCGCTGTGGGGACTGCCCTGGCGGGAGGGCGACGACCTGCTGGTGGCGGATGCCGAACACCCCGGCGTGGTGGCCGCCTGCGCAGAACTGGCGCGACGCCAGAACCTCACCCTGCGGCGCTGGAGCGTCGCCGGCCAGCGTGTTCCCGGCGAGACCAGCGAGGCCGGCGTGCTCGCCAGCCTGGAGCAGGCCCTGGCTCCGAACACACGGCTGGTGGTCCTCTCCCACCTGCTGTGGAACACCGGCCAGGTCATGCCCATCGAGGCGGTGGCGCGGCGCCTGGCGGACCATCCGCGGCACCCCTGGCTCCTGGTGGATGCCGCCCAGTCCTTCGGCAGCCTGCCGGCAGCCGGGGCCGCCGGCGCGGCCGATGTCTATGCCTGCACCGGCCACAAGTGGTGCTGCGGTCCCGAAGGCCTCGGGACGGTGTTCCTCTCGGAGCGGCTGCTGGCCGAGAGCCGGCCCACCCTGATCGGCTGGCGCAGCCTCGCCAGTGAGAGCACCGCCGGCAGCGCGTTCCACGGCGATGCCCGGCGGTTCGAGGTGGCCACCTCCTGCACGCCCCTGGCGGCGGGCCTGGCCAGCTCCATGGACCTGCTGGAGCAGGAGGGCAGCGCCGAGGATCGGCTGGCGCAGATCCGCTGCCGCAGCGCCCAGCTCTGGCATGGCCTGCAGGGGATCCGGGGCTGCATCCCCCTGCTCGAGGCTCCGCCCCCAGCCGGGCTGGTGAGCTTCGAACTGGAGGGCGGGGAGGGGCCTTCGATCGATCCCGCCGGCCTGGTGGCGGAACTGGGGAAGCGGGGGATCTGGCTGCGCACCCTCGAGGAGCCGGCCTGCGTGCGCGCCTGCACCCACATCACCACAACGATGGAGGAGGTGGAGCATCTGCTGGAGACGCTCCGCCTTCTGCTCGGCAAGGACTGAACCGGCCGGCCTCAGTAGTCCTCGCCAGGGGTCTGCAGCAGGGAGCGGTACAGCCAGCCCGCCAGCAGGGCGCCGACGATCGGAGCCACCCAGAACAGCCACAGCTGGGCCATGGCCTCAGGACCCGCCCAGATCGCCACGCCGGTGCTGCGGGCCGGATTCACCGAGGTGTTGGTGACGGGGATGCTGATCAGGTGGATGAGGGTGAGCGCCAGGCCGATCGGCACGCCGGCGAAGCCGCCGGGGGCGAGGCGGTCGGTGGCGCTGAGGATCACGATCAGGAAGAAGAAGGTGAGCACCACCTCGATGATCAGGGCCGACCAGAATCCGTAGCCGCCGGGGGAATGGGCTCCCCAGCCGTTGGTGGCGAGGGGATTGCTGCCGGTGAGGGCGAATCCCTCCCGGCCGGAGGCCACCAGGGTGATGAGACCACCGGCGAGGAAGCCGCCGATCACCTGGGCCACGATGTAGGGCAGCAGCTGGGATCCGGGGAATCGGCCGCCGGACCAGAGGCCGAAGCTCACCGCCGGGTTGATGTGACAGCCGGAGACATGGCCGATGGCATAGACCATCGTGAGCAGCGTGAGGCCGAAGGCCAGGGAGACGCCAAGGAACCCGAGGCCGAGGGGATTCGCGGCGGGGTTGTCATAGGGGAACATCGCGGCGAGCACCGCGCTGCCGCAGCCGCCGAGCACGAGCCAGAAGGTGCCGAGCAGTTCGGCCAGCAGCTTCCTGGAGAGGGGAACTCCGAGGGCCATCGAAGGGAAACAGAGAGCAAAAAGCTGCAGGATCCTGCCATTGCGACCCTTACCAGCCGCGAATCATGGGGCACATGATCACGAACTGAAGAGATTTCAGCCCCTTGCCCGAAGCGCCTTCTCCGCCTCCTCCCGGTCATCGAAATGCACCTTGGTGGTGCCGAGGATCTGATAGTCCTCATGGCCCTTGCCGGCGATCAGCACCAGATCGGCGGGCCCGGCGGCGGCGACCGTCGCGGCGATCGCCGCCGCCCGGTCCCCCTCCACCTGCAGATCGGTTCCCGCCGGAATGCCGGCCACCACATCGTCGAGGATGCGCTGGGGATCCTCGGTGCGGGGATTGTCGGAGGTGACGACCACCCGGTCGGCGAGGCGGGCGGCGATCGCCGCCATCTGGGGACGCTTCGTGCGGTCCCGGTCGCCGCCGCAGCCGAACACGCAGATCAGACGCCCCTGGGTGAAGGGGCGGCAGGCCCGCAGGGCATTCTCCAGACCATCGGGGGTGTGGGCGTAGTCCACCAGCACCGCGGGGGCGGCGCCGCCGGCCGGCGACTTCACCCGCTCCATCCGGCCCGGCACCCCCCGGAAGCTCTCCAGCGCCGCCAGCAGCGGATCGAGGGGAATGTCCTGCTGCAGCAGGATGCCCACCGCCTGGAGCAGGTTCATCAGGTTGAACCGCCCCACCAGGGGAGAGCGGAACCGGCCGGAACCGGCCGGGCTCACCAGGGTGCCCTCCACCCCCGCGGCCGCCATGGAGAGGTCCATGATCCGCAGTTCCGCGGCGGTGTCCTCGAGGGAGCTGCGCCAGCAGGCCACCTCCTCGGCCGCGAGCCGTTCCGCCAGGCGCCGTCCCCAGGGATCGTCCACGTTCACCACGGCGCCGCCGGTGAGCAGGGGCGGAGCGAAGAGGAGGGCCTTCGCCTCGAAGTAGGCCTCCATCGAGGGGTGGTAGTCGAGGTGGTCCTGGGTGAGGTTGGTGAACACGGCCCCGGCGAAGCGGCATCCCGCCACCCGCTGCTGGTCGAGGGCATGGGAACTCACCTCCATGGCGGCGATGGACACCCCCGCCTCCACCGCCTGGGCCAGCTCGGCCTGCAGCTGGTCAGCGAAGGCGGTGGTGTGCTGCGCCGTGGTGCAGTGCCCCGGCCAGCGGTTCACCAGGGTTCCGAAGAGGGCGGCCGGACGGCCCGTCTCGGCGGCCAGATGCTCGATCAGGTGGGTGGTTGTGGTCTTGCCGTTGGTGCCGGTGACGCCGAGCAGGGCCATCCGGCGGCTCGGTTCGTTCCAGAACGCCGCGGCGATCTCCCCCAGCCGCAGGGCCACCGGCTCCCCGACCACCATCACCGGATCGCCGGCGGAGGGGGGCCGTTCCGCCGCCGCCGCCGGACCGATCAGCGCGGCGGCGGCGCCGGCGGCCAGCACCTCGGGCCAGAAGCTGCCGCCATCCACCCGGGTCCCGGGCAGGCCGAGGAAGAGGGTGCCCGGGCCGACGCGGCGGGAGTCGCAGCTGAGGCTGCGGATCTCGGGATCGGGCAGTCCCGCCGGGACCGCCAGTCCGACCTGACGGAGAAGGGAATGCAGCAGCTGGGCCATGGGTCGGCGTGGGGGGAGGCGGAGCCGGACGCCTTTCTAGGTGGGGAACGGGGCGGACGTCCCGCCGCGGGGCACACCGCGCGCCTCGAGCCAGCGGCCCAGGGCCTCACCCTGCAGGCGGGGGGAGGGGCGCGGCAGGGGGGAGAGGCCGGCGGGCTCGGCCTCCGCGGGCCCCACCGCCAGCACCGGCACCTCGAGCCCGTAGCGCGCCCGCAGCGCCGGATCGGTGTCCACATCGATGCAGCGGAGCGCTGGCGGCGGGTCGAGGGCCCGCAGCTTCTCCTCGAGCCCCTCGCAGAGGCAGCAGCCGCTGCGGGTGAAGAGCACCAGCACCGGCGCGCTCATCGCTCCGGCACCGGGTCGCAGCCGCAGGGGGTGAGGGGGTGGCAGCGGCTCAGGCGGCAGAGGGTGAGCCAGCCGCCGCGCCAGGGCCCGTGGCGGCGGATCGCCTCCACCCCGTAGGCGCTGCAGCTGGGGATGAAGCGGCAGCGGGGGCCGCTGAGGGGGGAGATCCAGCGGCGGTAGGCCCCGAGCAGGCCCAGCAGGACCCAGGCCACACCACGATTTAGGATCGCCAGTTGGCGCTGCAAGGCGGGTTCAGCCGGGGGTCTCCCCTCAGCATGACGCCTCCAGCGTCCCGTTCCACCCTGAAATCGTCCCTACATGTCCCGTTACCGCGGCCCTCGCCTGAGGATCACGCGGCGCTTGGGAGACCTTCCCGGTCTCACCCGTAAGTCCGCCAAGCGGTCTTACCCACCCGGTCAGCACGGCCAAGCCCGTCGCAAGCGCTCCGAATACGCCATCCGCCTCGAGGAGAAGCAGAAGCTCCGCTTCAACTACGGCATCTCCGAACGCCAGCTCGTCCGCTACGTGAAGAAGGCCCGCGCCCAGGGGGGCTCGACGGGCACCAACCTGCTGAAGCTGCTGGAGAACCGCCTCGACAACATCTGCTTCCGCCTCGGCTTCGGCCCCACCATTCCCGGCGCCCGCCAGCTCGTGAACCACGGCCACGTGACCGTGAACGGCCGCGTCGTGGACATCGCCAGCTACCAGTGCCGCAGCGGCGATGTGGTGGCCATCCGCGAACGCAAGCCCTCCCGCAAGCTGGCGGAGGGCAACCTCGAGTTTCCCGGTCTCGCCAACATCCCGCCCCACCTCGAGCTCGACAAGAGCAAGCTCACCGCCAAGGTGGTGGGCAGCTGCGAGCGGGAGTGGGTGGCCCTCGAGATCAACGAACTGCTGGTGGTGGAGTACTACAGCCGCAAGGTGTAGACCCCGCCCCATCCCTTCGCCCTGGGTCCAGCCCCTCCGGGCAGGACTCAGGGCCTGAACAGGGCCGCCTCGATGAAGGACTGGGGCCTCTCCTCGGTGGCCAGGTAATAGATCAGCACGAGCTCGCCCCGATGGTTCTCCACCATCTGCGGGTAGCCCAGATCGGAGTCGGCCGGATTCATGCGGATCACCCGCTCGCTTCCCCAGGTCCGGCCGTCATCGCCGCTCAGACGGATCGCCATCAGCCGGCGGCTGCGGTTGCCGTAGCCACAGGCCAGTCGGCCGTCGCGGAGCCGCACCAGAGCCGCCGGATTGCCGTTGTTCCGTCCGGTTTGGGCCACACGGCTGCGGAATCCCCAGCTGCTTCCGCCATTGCGCGAACCGTACACATCCACCCAGTTGGCGTCCTCCGGACCATGGGGGTCCCTGCGGCGCAGGGCGGTCAGCAGCTCCCCGCTCGGCATCACCACCGTGGAGGGCATCACCGCCCGGTAGGGGTCGCTCCAGGGCACCACCCAGGAGACGAAGCGGAACTCCGCTCCACCGTTGGTGGTCTCCACAAGGAAGGGCTTGTCGAGACGGCCCGCATGGCGGCCGAGGGCGGGGTCCTTGGCGCTCATCAGGATCTGGAGGCCGTAGGGGCCGGTCACGACACAGCTGGTCCGGGAGGTGATCCGCAGTCCGGCCAGACGCGGATCCCCGGCCAGGCCGGGGAACAGGAAGGGTCCGCGCCAGTGGTGGCCGCGGTCCGAGGAGAGGTGGAAGTAGCCGACCCGGTCCTCTCCGTCGCCGGACTTTCCGGGCATCACGCGCAGCGCCAGGTCCGGATGGTCGAAGCGGATCGGCGCGGGGGGAGGCACGGGAGGACGGCCTCCCGAGCGCCCCGCGTAGGGTTTGGGGTCCTCACGGGTCCATGTGTCTCCGCCGTCGAGGGAGCGGGCCAGCACCTGCCTCTGCGGCGAGCCGACGTTGTGGCCCTCCCTCTTCTCCCAGGGGCCGTCGACGAAGCCCACCAGAATCTCGCGGCCGCCGTCCCAGTGCCACAGACCCTGATTGGCGGGCCACCCCATGAACCGCCCCGGGGCCGCCGCCACCACCCTGAGCCGGATCTCCGGATCGTTCCCTGCGGACCGCCCCGGCAGACCGGTCGCGGCGAGGGCGAGGCCCCCCAGACCCAACAGGAAGGGGCGCCGGCGGAGACGCGGGATGGACCTGGACAGGCTGTCCGGCTCCACGGGACTCAGCCCCCGATCAGGATCTCCAGGGCCGAAGTGACGTCCGGCTGGCGCATCAGCGCTTCTCCCACCAGCACCGCGTCGGCGCCGGCCTCCACCACCCGGTCGAGGTCGTCCCGGTGGAACAGCCCCGATTCGCTCACCACCGGCAGGCGCCGCTCCCGGACCCGGGGGCCGTAGCGCGCCATGAGGCGCTCGGTGGTGGCCAGGTCGGTGGCGAAGGTGGTGAGGTCGCGGTTGTTGATCCCCAGCAGATCCACCCCCGGCAGAGCCAGCACCCGCTCCATGTCCTCCTCGTCGTGGACCTCCGCCAGCACGGCGAGCCCCAGGCCATGGGCGACCTTGGTGAGGTAGGCGAGGTCGTCATCGCTGAGGATCGCCGCGATCAGCAGAGCGGCGTCGGCCCCCGCCGCCCGCGCCTGGTGGAGCTGATAGGGGGTGAGGATGAAGTCCTTGCAGAGCAGCGGCAGATCCACCGCCTGCCGCACCTGCACGAGCACGTCGAAACCGCCCTGGAAGAAACGCCGGTCGGTGAGCACCGAGAGGCAGCTGGCGCCGCCGGCGGCGTACCCGCGGGCGAGGGCCACCGGATCGAAGTCCTGGCGGATCACGCCGCGGCTGGGGCTGGCCTTCTTGATCTCGGCGATCACGGCGGGCTTGCGGCAGCTGGCCCGCAGCGCGGCGGTGAAATCGCGGGTGGGGGGCAGGTCCGCCACCTGAGTGCGCAGCTTCTCGAGGCTGACCCGCTCCCGGGCCGCCGCCACCTCCCGGTCCTTCTCCCACACGATCTCCTCGAGGATGTGGCGGGGCCGCTCCTCGGGATGGGAGATGCCGTATTCGAGGTGGGCCACCTTCACCGAGGGATTCGGCGGCCGTCTGCGGATCCGCATGGCTCAGACCCCCACCGGTGCCGGAGCGGCCACCGCCTGGGCCGCCTGCCTGTAGGCCACCTCCACCACCTCGCTGAGGGTGGGATGGGTATGCACCTCCGCCGCCAGCTCACGCACGCCCTGGCGGCGGGCGATGGCATTGGCGATCTCCTGCACCAGATCGGCCGCGTGGAGGCCGTAGAGGTGGGCGCCGAGCACCTCGCCGCTGTCCTTGCGGAACAGGAGCTTGAGCAGCCCGTCCGACTCCAGCTCGGCGAGGGCCTTGGAGTTGGCCTTGAAGTAGCTGCGGACGATGCCCAGCTCGAATCCCTCCTCCTCCGCCGTCCGGCGGGCCTCCGCCTCGCTCAGCCCCACGGAACTGAGTTCGGGATGGGTGAAGGTGGCGGCGGGAATGGAGCGGTAGTCGATCCTCCGGGTGCGGCCGAGGATGTTGTCCACGGCCACCACGCCCTGGGCGGCGGCGGTGTGGGCGAGCATCATCTTGCCGGTGACGTCGCCCACCGCCCATAGATGGGGGATGGGTTCGCCGCCGGCCAGCACCCGCATCGTGTCGTCCACGGGGATGAATCCGCGCTGGGTCTCGACGCCCGCGGAGGCGAGGTTGAGCTCGCCGGTGACCGGCACCCGGCCGGTGGCCACCAGAACGGCATCCACCTCGAGGGTCTCCAGCGGCTCGCGGCTCTCGCGGTCCACCAGTTCGATGCGCACCGGTGCGCCCGGAACGACCCGGCTGGCGAGCACGCCGGCGCGGGCATCGATGTCGCGGCCCTCGATGAGATGGCGCGCGGCGATCCTGGTGATGTCCGGATCGAAGGTGGGCATCACCCGGTCGAGCGCCTCGATCATGGTGACCTCACAGCCCAGGGCGGTGTACACGTCGGCGAACTCGAGGCCGATGTAGCCGCTGCCGATGATGGCGATCCAGCGGGGCAGCCACTCCAGGGAGATCGCCTCGTCGCTGGTGAACACGGTCCGCCCGTCGGTCTCGATGCCGGGGGGAACGAAGGGATCCGAACCGGTGGCCAGGATCACATCGGTGGCGGCGAACACCCGGTCCACGCCGCTGGGTTCCCGCACCCCGACGCGACCCGGACCCTCCAGCCGCCCCCTCCCCCGCAGGATCGTGACACCCGCCCGCTCGAGGCTGCGGGTGAGGTTGCCGCGGATCGTCTCCACCAGCTGGCGGGCGTGGTCGGCGATCTTCTGGCGTTCGAACCGCACCGGCGCCGCATGGATGCCGAAGCCGCGCAGGTGCTCGGCATCGGCCAGCTCCCGCACCCGCCCGCTGGCGGCGAGCAGCGCCTTCGAGGGAACGCAGCCGCGGTTCACGCAGGTGCCCCCCATCTCCCTCGCCTCCACCACGGCCACCCGCAGGCCGTGCTCGGCGGCGTGCTTGGCGGCATCGAAACCGCCGTAGCCGGCTCCGATCACGATCACGTCGAAGTCGGGACCACCGGAAACGGGACGATCGGAAGGGGCGACGCTCACCGGGAACTGCTGCGCGGAATGCGGGGCATTCTCCCCCCTGCCGGCGGGGAGCCGAGCGTCAGGGTCTGGCGCAGCCGTTCCAGGAGCAGCGGCGCGGCGGCCACCGCCACGTTGAGGGACTCCACGGTGGGGGCGTGGGGGATGGTGACCAGGACGTCGGCGGCGTCCAGCCGTTCGCTCGCCAGGCCGGCCGCCTCGTTGCCGAGCAGAAGAGCGGTGGACCGGGTCCAGTCGATCTGCCAGTAGGGAAGGACCTCACGGCCGCCGCCCGCGCCGGGCACCGCGGTCGCCACCAGCCGGTGACCGCCGCGGCGCAGCCCCGCGAGCTGGTCCCCCAGGGTTTCCGGCCTGAGCAGCCGCAACGGCAGGGTGAGCGCCGCGCCGCTGGAGGCGCGCAGAACCTTGGGCTGGAAGGGATCGGCCCCCCCCGCCAGCCACACCTGCTCCACCCCGGCCGCCAGGGCGGTGCGCAGGAGGGTGCCGAGGTTGCCCGGATCCTGGATCCGCTCCAGCACGAGCAGGAGCGAACCGGCGCCCGGCGGACCCGCCTGCGGCGGGAACGGAACGGTGAGGAGCACGCCATCGGGATGATCGGTGGTGGCCGCCGCCGCAACCACCTCGGGCGTGGCCAGCCGCACGGTCGTGGACGCCGTCAGGCCGTCGAGCAGATGTCCGTGCCGCTCCCGCCACGCCGCCGTGACCAGGACCTCCCGCGGCACGATGGCCGCCCGCCGGGCCTCCTCGAAGAGATGGGTGCCCTCCAACAGCAGTTTGTCCCCTTCCCTCCTTCCCCGGGCCCCGTGGAGCTGCCGGAGGCTCCGCACCAGGGGATTGCGGCGGCTGCGGAGGACCTCCTCAGAAGGACTGGTGGCGGCGCACATGGAGGTGGTCCTGCAGCACCAGGCCGGTGCTCTCCATGTCGAGCCCCTGCACGGTGGCCACCTCGCCGCGGATTCCCTCCGCCTCGAGGTTCTCGATCAGCCGCCGGACGACGATGTCCTCCACGGTGCTCAGATCCACGTGGTCGGGCGTGAGGCGCTCCAGCAGGCGGCCCACCTTCGAAGCCACCACTTCGGAGGGGTTGCTGATCTTGAGAACGATCATGAAGTGAACGATGCGGATGGGGAGACTTGAACTCCCACGACATTGCTGCCACTAGTACCTGAAACTAGCGCGTCTACCAATTCCGCCACATCCGCATGGCGCCGGGAGGATGCCCTCCGGTGCAGCACCTTAGGGCACGGAGCGCCCGTCCCCTGAGCGGCCACTTCGGTGAGCGGCCTCTAGACGCCAAGCGTAATCATTGTCAAGATTCCGGCGCTGTAGGAGGTAGTGAGAGCCCCCCCATGCCCGCGATCGCTGCCCCGGTTCAGCTGCTTCAGAGGACCCGCCTCGAGATCGAGGGGGGGCGTCCCCTCTCCGGGGAGCTGAGGGTCAGCGGCGCCAAGAATTCGGCCCTCGTGCTGATGGCGGCCTGCCTGCTCACCCGGCAGCCGCTGCGGCTCCACAACGTGCCGCGCCTCACCGACATCGCCGCCCTGGGCGAGATCCTGGCCGCCCTGGGCGTGCGGGTGCTGCGCAGCGGCGAGACCGTCGAGCTCGACGCCGCCGAGCTGAGCCTCGCCTCCCCCCCCTACGAACTCGTCAACAGCCTGAGGGCGAGCTTCTTCTGCATCGGCCCCCTGCTTGCCCGGCTCGGCAAGGCGGAGATTCCCCTGCCGGGCGGCTGCCAGATCGGCTCCCGGCCGGTGGTGGAACACGTCAAGGGCCTCAAGGTGCTCGGTGCGCGGGTCACCATCGAGCACGGTGTCGTGACCGCCTCCCTGGCGGGCCGCCAGCGGCGCCTGCGCGGCGGACACATCCATCTCGACTGCCCGAGCGTGGGGGCCACCGAGACCCTCATGATGGCGGCCGCCCTGGCCGAGGGCGAGACGGTGATCGAGAACGCCGCCCAGGAGCCGGAGGTGGTGGACCTCGCCCGTCTGCTTCAGGCCATGGGCGCCCGGGTGCGGGGCGCCGGCACACCGCTGATCGTGATCGAAGGCGTCGATGAGCTCCACGGTGTCGACTACGACGTGATCCCCGACCGGATCGAGGCCGGCACCTTCCTCCTCGCCGGAGCCATCACCCGCTCCGATCTCTACGTGGCACCGGTGGTTCCCGAGCACCTGGGGGCGGTGCTCGCCAAGCTGGAGGAGGCCGGTTGCAGCCTCCGCCACGATGGCCACGGCATCCACCTCAGCGCCCGCGAACTGCGGCCCGTCGATCTGCGGACCCAGCCCTTCCCCGGCTTCCCCACCGATCTGCAGGCCCCCTTCATGACCCTTCTGGCCACCGTGGCAGGCACCAGCGTGGTGGTGGAGGACATCTTCGAGAACCGCATGCAGCATGTCGCCGAGCTGCAGCGGATGGGGGCCTCCATCCGGCTGCAGGGGAACATGGCCTGCATCGAAGGAGTGCCCCACCTCAGCGGCGCTCCGGTCCAGGGAACCGATCTGCGGGCGGCGGCCGCCATGGTCCTGGCCGGTCTCGCCGCCAAGGGCATCACCACGGTCCGCGGCCTGGAATACCTCGACCGCGGCTACGCCGGCATCGAGGGCAAGCTCAACGCCGCCGGCGCCTCCATCCGCCGCGTCCCCGACCCGGCCTGAGGCGCCGGAATGCCTAAAGTCCTCTCCGGCGGGAGCGTGCCGGAATTGGTAGACGGACTCGACTCAAAATCGAGCGCCCCAGGGCATGTGGGTTCGAGTCCCACCGCTCCCATCAGCCCGCTGATGGACACCTACGGGCGCACCCCTCTGCGGCTGGCCCGGGGGCGTGGCGTGTGGCTGTGGGACGACCAGGGGCGCCGCTTTCTCGACTGTGTGGCCGGCATCGCCGTCTGCACCCTCGGCCACAGCGATCCGGTGCTGCAGCGCCGGCTCTGCCGCCAGCTCGAGCGCCTGCAGCACGTCTCCAATCTCTACCGGATCCCCGAGCAGGAGGACCTGGCCGCCGCCATCACGGCGATCAGCTGCGCCGACCGGGTCTTCTTCTGCAACTCCGGGGCGGAGGCGAACGAGGCGGCCATCAAGCTCGCCCGCAAGCACGCGCGCCAGGTGCGTGGCAGCGGGGATCCGATCATCCTCACCGCCCACGCCAGCTTCCACGGCCGCACCCTCGCTGCCGTCACCGCCACCGGCCAGACCAAGTACCACGAGGGTTTCGCCCCGATGGTGCCCGGATTCCGGTACTTCCCCTACAACGACACCGCCGCCTTCGAGGCCCTCCTCGAGGAATGCGAGGCCGACGGCCCGCGGGTGGCGGCGGTGCTGCTGGAACCGCTCCAGGGGGAAGGGGGCGTCAACCCCGGTGATCCCCTCTTCTTCCGCCGTGTGCGGGAGCTCTGCGACGCCCGCGACATCCTTCTCATCCTCGACGAGGTGCAGACCGGGGTGGGCAGAACAGGGCGGTGGTGGGGATACGAACACCTGGGGATCGAGCCCGATGCCTTCACCCTCGCCAAGGGACTCGGCGGGGGCATCCCCATCGGCGCCCTGGCGGTGAAGACGAAGGCGGACCATTTCCGTCCCGGCGACCACGCCAGCACCTTCGGAGGCAACCCCTTCGCCTGCCGTGCCGGCCTCACCGTTCTGGAGGAGGTTCATCGCCGCGACCTGCTGCGGCACGCCGAGGCGATGGGGGGGGTGCTGCGCTCCCTGCTCACCGATCTGGTGAGCCGCCACCCGGATCTGCTGGAGGGCTGCCGCGGCTGGGGCCTGCTGCAGGGGCTGGTGCTGCGGTCCGGGGCCCCCGGCGCCGCGGAGGTGGTGAAGGCAGCCGTCGACCAGGGCCTCCTGCTGGTGGCCGCGGGACCGCGGGTGGTGCGTTTCGTGCCGCCGCTGGTCATCCGCCCGCGCCACCTGCGCAAGGCGGTGAGGCGGCTCGAGCGGGCCCTCGGCACCCTGCCCCGGTCCGAGCAATGAGACCGGACCAGGGCGGCACCTCTGCCGGCCTTCTGCCCCCGCCGGTGGACCTGGGGGATCTGCTCGAGCCCTTCGCCCAGCGGGGCGTGGACCTGGGGCTGGACCGGCTGCGGAACGCCCTGCGCGCCGGAGGAGAGCCGCAGACCCGCTTCCGGGCCGCCCAGGTGGCCGGCACCAACGGCAAGGGATCCATCTGCACCTTTCTGCACGCGATCCTGAGGGCGGCCGGAGTCCACTGCGGCACCTACCGCTCCCCCCACCTGGTGAGCTGGCGGGAGCGGATCCTCATCGACGACGACTGGATCACCGAGGCGGCGCTGCGGGCGGATCTGGAACGCTGGCAGGCCACCGGACGGCGCCATCGCCTCACCCCCTTCGAACTGCTCACGGCAGCGGCCTTCGACCGGTTCGCCCTCGAACAGGTGGAGATCGCCGTGCTGGAGGTGGGGCTGGGGGGCAGGCTCGATGCCACCACCGTTCACCCCGACCGGGCCGTGGTGGGATTCGCCACGATCGGCATGGACCACCGCGAACACCTCGGCGACACCCTCGGGGCCATCGCCTTCGAGAAGGCGGCGGTGATGGGTCCCGGCGTTCAGGCCTTCAGCGGGCCCCAGCCCCCCCCGGCCACCGAGGTGCTCGAGGCGGAGGCACGGCGGCGCGGCGCGGATCTCCACTGGGTCGCTCCCCTCGCCGCCACCGCGGAGGGGGGCATGCCCCTGGGCCTGGCGGGAAGGTTCCAGCGGGTCAATGCCGCGGTGGCCGCGGCCATGGCACGGGCCCTGGCCCAACAGGGCCTGCCCATCGGAGAGGACGCCATCCGGCAGGGTCTGGCGGCGGCCCGCTGGCCGGGCCGGCTCGAACAACGCCGCTGGCGAAGCCGGCCGCTTCTGCTCGATGCCGCCCACAATCCCCCCTCCGCCCAGGCCCTGCGCCTGGAGATCGATGCCGGCCAGGGTCGCCGCTGGCTGATCGGCATCCAGCGCCAGAAGGAGGCTCCGGCCATGCTGCGCCATCTGCTCGGCCCGGAGGACGAGGCCGCGATCGTCCCGCCGGGCGGGCAGGCCGGCTGGTCCGCCGCCGAACTCCTCGAGCGGGAACCCGCCCTGCGGGGGAGGCTGCTGCCGGTGTCCACCCCCGGCGAGGGCCTCGCATGGATCTGCGGCCAGGGGCCGCTGCCGGTGGTGTGCGGTTCGATCCATCTGCTGGGGACGGTGCTGCCGCTGCTGGACGGATGAGCACATTCCTCGACGAGGAGGAGAAGAGTCTCCTGATCCGCGGCATCCTCACGGCCGCCATGGCCGTGATGGCGATCGACATGGGCATCCTGTCCTGCGCCATGGAAGCGATCGCCCTCGGCCGGGAACTGGAGAACGCGTCGCGGCGCCATGCCCACAATCCCCTCATCGCCAGCCTGCTGGACAGCGGTGCTCTCCGCCGCGGCCTCGCCGAGGAGAACCTCAGGGTGGAGCCGGAGGAGGTGCGCAGCGGCAGGGTCCTCGATCGGGCGCTCGAGCAGGTGGACCGGGCCATGGCGGTCGCCCGGGCCCGGGCCGACGAGGAGGCCGTGCGCGACTACGCCCGCCAGATCGTCGCCGCCTGCGAGGCCGTGGCCCGGGCGGCCGGCGCCGGCCTGTTCGGCACCGGCGAGCGCGTCACCCCGGCGGAGCGGGACGCCCTGGCGAGAATCCGGGAGCATCTCGGTCTGCGCGAATGAGCTCCCTCCCGTTGCCCCGGCCCCGCCCGGCCGGCATGAGCCGACAACTTCTGCTCGGCATCGCCATGGCCGCCCTCTGGCTGCTGCTGGGCGCCGTGCCGGTGCGCGCCGACTTCCTCGACCGGGTGGACTACACCCTCACCAACCAGAGCGGGGCCGATTTCCACGGCCGGGAACTCTCCGAATCCTCCTTCGCCGGAGTGGAGGCCCGCGGCACCGATTTCTCCGGCGCCGATCTCCACGCCGCGATCCTCACCCAGGGGGACTTCGCCCAGGCCGATTTCAGCGGCGCGGACCTGAGCGACACCCTGCTCGACCGGGCGGTGTTCGTGGGGGCCGATTTCTCCGGAGCCCTGCTGAGGGGTGTGATCGCCTCCGGCAGCAGCTTCGCCGGAGCGACCGTGACCGGGGCCGACTTCAGCGACGCGATCCTCGACCGGGCCGACCGGGTCGATCTCTGCCGCCGGGCCGAGGGCACGAATCCCCGCACGGGGGTGAGCACGCGGCTCAGCCTGGAGTGCGGCTGAACCAGCCCCGCAGCTTGCCGGGATTGAGGAGGCCCTTGGGGTCGAACCGCCCCTTCGCGGCCACCTGATCCCCGTCCACCACCCCCAGACCGCCGTCCTCGACGGTGATGGTGTGGGGATCGAAGATCACCGCGCCGAGTGCCCGGCACTGGTCGATGAGCGCTTCGAGGTCGTCGAGCCCCCGCCAGCGCACCAGGGGCAGGGCCGCCAGACGGGCGTCGCCGCCCTGCCGCACGGCCTCGAGATGCCAGAGCACGTCCTCCCCCCAGCGCTGCCGCACGGCCTCCAGCAGGGGGGCCTCCGGACGGGGCAGGAGCATCTGGAGATAGGTCCAGCCCTCCCTCTGGGACCGCCAGTGGAGGGTGGTGTGGTTCCAGCCCAGCTCCCGCAGCGGCACGCCGCGGCTGGCCGCCTCGGCCTGCCGCCAGCACTCCTGGCCGCCATGGGCGCCCAGCCATCCCGGCAGGGCCTCCAGGGCGTCGGGAGCGGCCAGCAGCAGCAGACGATGCTCCCCCGGCCGCGCCGCGGGACAGCCGGCCGGCCAGGGCATGCGGGCCGCCAGGGGGGCCTCCAGCAGGCACAGGGCATTGAGCAGCAGGGAGGTGGCCGGCAGGGCGGCGGCCGCGGCCAGTGCCGCCTCCAGGCTGCCGAAGTCCGCCACCACCTGGCACCAGGGCACGGCGGCACAGGTCGCCAGGCGCACGGCGGTGAGGATGCCGTTGGTGCCGTAGGCGTGGTTGAGGGCGGCGGCGTCCGTCGCGTCGAGGCGCAGCAGCCGGGGCCGCGGCTCCACCGTCACCACCTCCACCCCCAGGAGGTTGCCGGGATCCCGCAGGAATCCCCATCGCAGCGAACCGATGCCGCCCGAGCCGCCGGCGATGAAGCCCGCCAGGGTGGCGGTGCGGCCCGTGCTGGGCTGAAGGCGGAGCGCCCGGCCGGCCTGGCCGAGCCGTCGGTCCAGATCGGCCAGCACCCAGCCCGCCTCCGCCTCCACCACCCCCGAATGGGGGTCCAGATGCCGCAGGGCGCGCAGGCCCGTGAGGTCGAGCACCATCCCGCCCGCCAGGGGAACGCACTGTCCGTAGTTGCCGGTTCCGGCGCCGCGCAGGGTGAGCGGCACCCCGTGGCGGGCGCAGGCGCCGGCCACCGCCACCACCTCCGCCACCGAGGTGGCTCTCGCCGCCAGCTGGGCCACTCTTCCCGCCAGCAGCGGCACCAGCACCGGTGAATAGTCGTAGAAATCACGGGAGAGGCGCGTCCGCTCCGCCAGGCCCCGCACCAGCGCCAGATCGGGGTGATGCTCCTGCAATTCCTCGGCAAGCCGCCCGATCCGCTCCTCACTGGCCGGTTCGGGCAGGGGTGGCAGGGAGCGGAGAGGCATGGACCGGCATGGTGCGGCATTCCGCAGGATCGCGCAGATCCGCACCCGCCTCAGTCGGCCAGCCCCCCCAGCGGCGGAGGCAGCGGTTCGGGCGGCACCGGCGGCAACCAGCGGCCAGCGCGCAGGACACGCCGGGGCCGCTCGCCGCAGAGAGCCCCGCGCCAGCCGCAGGCCCCCACCACCACCAGGTCCGCCGGCGCCCCAGTCCGCAGCACCCCGTCCCAGTCGAGTCCCAGCAGCCGTGCGGCGGCGGTGGTGAAGGGGGCCAGCCCCTGCCGCCGCCAGGGCAGCAGATGGCTGGAGGTGAGGCAGAAGCGGATCAGCGCCAGCGGATCGAAGTCGCCGGCCGGAAACCAGGGGTCCTCAACGTTGTCCCCTCCGACCGCAACGGTCACCCCCTCCTGCTGCAGCTGACGGACCGGCGCCTGGGGACGCAGATGCGGCGTCCGACCCGGCCGTTTGCCGAGCAGCCACAGATTGGTGGTGGGCAGAGCCACCACGGCCACCCCCCGCTCCGCCAGGGCGGCGGCCAGGCGGCGGCAGGAGCCGTCCGGCAGCAGCCCCATGCTGCTGGCGTGGCTGCAGGTGAGGGGCAGCGGCAGGGCCACCGGTTCGGTGCCGAGAGCCCGCAGGATCCGCCGCACCCCACGGCCGGGATGGTGGTCGCTCTCGTCCACGTGAAGATCCACGCCGCATCCATGGCGGTGGGCCAGGCGCAGCAGCGCCAGCAGGGCCCGGTGGTCGCCGGCCGCCGCGGCGTAGGGGTCCCCCAGGACGCCGCCCAGCAGCCCCCCCGCCCGGGCGATGCCCGCAGCCAGGGCCTCCCCCTCGGCCGTGGCCCAGTGCCCGAGGGGCACCAGGGCCACCAGCTGGAGGTCGACCCGGTCCCGCCATTCCTCGCGAAGTTCGACGAGGGCCCGCCAGCTCGCCGCCGCCCCGGGACCGAGGCTGTCCACGTGGCTGCGGATGGCCCGCAGCCCCTGGCGCCACGCCCGCTCCAGGGCCCGTTCCGCCCGTCGCCGCACGTCGCCGTGGTGGCGCTGCTCCATCTCCCGGCGGTTGGCGGCCAGGGCGCCAGCCATGGTTCCCTCCGGGTTGGGGTGGGCATCGGCCGTGTAGGCCTTGTCGAGGTGGGCATGGGGCTCCACCACGGGAGTGAAGGCGAGCGGGGCGGCCGCGGCGTCGGAACACCGACGCAGGGCGGCGATGCGGCCGCGATCGACTTCGATCTCCACCCCCACCAGCCCCTCCCCGTCGGCCGGGCCGAGGTCGTCCCGCAGGGGGTCGAGCAGGGGGCGGGGAATCCGCAGGGGCGGCAGCCGGCTCACCGGGACTGCGGTGACGGGGCCTCACCGTCCTCGTCCGCCGGCTCCTCGTCGGTCTGGAGGATCACGAACTGGCCTGCGCCGGCCAGGGTGGTGGCGGAATAGCGGGGGAGGCGCCATCCCGGCACGATCTCCTCCCCTCCCACCTGGGTGCGGTAGACGCTGAACACACCGAGGTTGATCCGCCGGGTCTGACGAAGGGCGAGACGTCCGAGCACGCCCCGCTGGGAGGCGATCAGGCCCTCACAGTCCCGGATCAGGATGCGGGCCAGCAGGGGGAGTCCGTTCTCGGCACAGAGCTCCCCGCTGAGGAGGCGGACCAGCTCCTCGCCGGCGAACTCCTCGAAGGCGCGGGGGCCGGGGTTGGTGGCCGCGAGCCCCACCCCCAGGGCGGCCGCACCGAGCAGTGCGACCGTGGTGCGACGGGCAAGGGGCAGGGTGGACAACCTCCCAGCGGCATGCTGCGCCCCACGATGACAAAGATCTGCGCGGGCGTCGCCACCGGAGTGCCGGGGAGGGTGGTGTAAGTTGCGTTCCACGCGGCGGGCGTCGCCAAGTGGTTAAGGCAGCGGCTTGTGGCGCCGCCATTCGGGGGTTCGAATCCCCTCGCTCGCCCTCCTTTCCTTCCCTTCGCGGCCGCTCTGGCCATCCGCAGCGGCGGACCGTTCAGGTGGCCTCCGCGCCGGCCTGACCCGAAGGACCGACCAGCGCCTCCAGCAGCCTCTCCCCACCGGAGCGGACCGGGTCGTCGCAGGGCAGGCCCGTGGCCACCGCCGTCTCCTGAAGAGCCCTCTCCGCCTCCCCGGCGGACAGGTGGGCCGTGTTGAGGCTGACCGCCCTCACCCGCGGCCGTGCGGCCCCCTCGGGCCGGGCCAGCCCCGCCAGGGATTCGGTGAGGGCGATCAGCTCATTCAGGGGAGGCAGCGGAATCCCGGGGTGATGGCGGATCGTGCGCTGTCCGGCACGGTGGACGAGCACGAGATCGGTGGGCTGGCTGCCGCGCAGAAGCGGCAGGGTGGCGCTGGAGCCCGGATGGCAGAGGGAACCCTGCCCCTCCACCAGCACCAGGCCCCCGGGCCCGAGGCCTGCGGCCGCCTCGAGCACCGCCTTCTCCACGGCGCCGGCGGCGAAGTCCACCCGCACCGCATCGAGGGCGACGCCCCCGCCGCCGATGAGGATGCCGGCCTGTCCCGTGCCCACGAAGCGGGCCTCGATCGCTTGGCGGCGTGCCGCCGCCAGCAGTTCCAGGCAGGCGCTCATCTTCCCCACCGCCATGTCCGATCCCACCGCCAGCACGCGGCGGCAGGGCAACCGTGCCGCCAGGCCGGAGGCCACC
>CAZVPB010000002.1:0-32374 GCA_964628165.1 uncultured Cyanobium sp. | reverse complement strand
CGCCAGTTCGCGGATGCGCGGCAGATCCTCGGGCCGGGCCTTCACCCGGAAGCGGGCGCGGATCTCGGTGTAGCCCTTCGGCATGGTCGGGTCGAGGCCGAGGAAGCCGTTCAGGTTGATGTCGCCCTCCAGTTCGGATTCGAGGGCCTCGATCGCGATGCCCCGCACCGCAGCATGGGCCACCATGCTCGTGGTGAGGCAGGCGGCCAGGGCGTGGAGGAGGTGCTCCACCGGATTGGCGGCTGCGTCGTGGCCGGCCAGGATCGGCGGCTCGTCGGCCTCCATCGTGAAGCTCTGGAGGTGGGGGATGTCCTGGCGGGCGCCATGGAACTCGGTCACGGTGGTGCGGTTGCGGTTGCCGCCGAGCCAGGCGTTGCGGGCGCGGAACCGGCAGGCCCCGAGGCCGGGGTCGTCCTTGATCTGCTGCACCGTCGCCATGAGGGTGTCGAGGTCGACGCCGTTGACCTGGCGGGTCGGGGTGGGGGAAGAGGTGGTCATGGTCCTGATGGCATGGATGAGGGAAATCGCCGCAGACCTCCTGCGGCCTGATTCCAGAATCGGACCGCAGGAGGTCTGCTGGAAGATGGGGAAGGGCCAGAAACGGTCCGTTTATGCCATCAGTGCTGGAAATGAGCCGAAGTACTCAGGGGGAACTGCCCCTCGACGTGCTCATCGTGGCCATCCCGGAAACGGCCGGCTCGGCCCTCTACGGGATGGTCGACGTGCTTTCCGCCGCGGGCACCATCTGGCCCACCCTGCTGCGCACCGGCGAGGCGAGGCCGTGTTTCCGGGTGCGCATCGTCTCCCCCGACGGTGCCCTGTTCAGCTGCGGCAACCGCATACCCGTGAATCCCGACTGCGCCGTGGCCGCCGATCCCTTCGCGCCGATCGTGATCCTGCCGGAACTCTGGCTCGGACCGGATGAGACACCGGGCGGCCGACATCCCGCACTGATCTCCTGGATCCGGCGCTGCCACCAGCGCGGCGCCACGATCTACTCAGCCTGCTCAGGGGCGATCCTGCTGGCGGAGACCGGCCTGCTGGACGGCTGCCCGGCCACCTCCCACTGGGGCTACGAGCAGTTGTTCCGCCAGCGCTTCCCGAAGGTGCGCTTCGATGCGGCACCGAATCTGGTCTATGCCGATCCGCAGGGGAGCATCGTCACCGCCGGGGGCACCACCTCCTGGCACGATCTGGCCCTGCACCTGATCGCCCGCCATGTGAACCCGGGCGAGGCACTGCGGATCGCCAAGGTGTATCTGCTCAAGACCCATGCCGAGGGGGAACTGCCCTACACCCCGCTGGTGCGGCCTCTGCCCCACCGGGATGCGGCGGTGCGGCGCAGCGAGACCTGCCTCAGGGAGCATTTCACCGAGGCCGACGCCATCGTTGCGGCCGTCGCCGCCGCCGGGATCCCGGAGCGCACCCTCAAGCGCCGTTTCCGGGCCGCCACCGGCGTGAGCCTGATCGAGTACCTGCAGAACCTGCGCATCGAGCACGGCAAGCAGCTGCTGGAGACCACCGACCTGCCGGTGGAGGAGGTCAGTGCCGAGGCGGGCTATGCCGATCCATCGTTCTTCCGGCGGCTGTTCCGCAGGCGGGTGGGGCTCACACCAGGGGCCTACCGGCGGATGTTCGGCGCGTTGCCGCAGCCCTGAGCCACCCATCGATCGATACCATGGTTGTCGGAAAACCTGGGCTTCTCTCGATGTATGGCCTTGTGAATCGCGCCATCCAGCAGATGGTGTGCACGCACCATGGAGAGGAGATCTGGCAGAGAATCAAGGAGAAAGCTGACCTGGCTGACCTTGATTTCTTCTCCACCTATCAGGCTTATCCCGATGATGTGACCCACCGCCTCGTGGCTGCCGCCTCCGAGGAGCTGGGGCTCACGGCGGCGGAGATCATGCATGCTTTCGGCGAGTACTGGATCACCTACACCGCCAACGAGGGATACGAGCAGCTCCTGGAGAGCACGGGGGAGACTCTTCCGGAATTTCTCGATCATCTCGATACACTCCATGCCCGTGCAGGCCTGGCCTTTCCCCAGCTCCAGCCCCCCTCCTTCCGCTGCCGGCACGAGGAGGATCGCTCTCTCGACCTCGAGTACCGGTCCCACCGCCGCGGTCTCGCCCCCATGGTGGTGGGCCTGCTGCATGGTCTGGGAAGGCGCTTCAGGACGGCAGTGACCGTCGAGCAGACCGCGTCCCGCGATCAGGGGGATGGCCAGGATCTGTTCCATATCCGCTACGGCGAAGACGACCCCTCCGCCTGAGGTCCGCAACGGCTCCATGGGTCTGCCTCTCGACCTCTCTGCCCATCAGGTCGAGCGCCTGTTTCCCTTCCACCTGCTGGTGGACCGGGCGCTCACGATTCTCAGCAGCGGCAATGTGCTTGCCCGTCTGCTTGGGGATCCCCCTTTGCCTGGCTGCTCACTGGCTTCGCGTTTTCGGCTTCATCGACCGGAGCTGGCCCTGACTCCTGACTCTCTGCTGGATCTCAGGGATCAGTTGCTGATTCTCGAAGCCCGCCTGATTCCTCTGCAACTGAAGGGGCAGATCTGCTCCCTCGAGCAGTCGGGTCATCTGCTGTTCGTCGGCACGCCCTGGCTCACCGATCTCGGCGATCTTCAGAAGCTGGGGCTCAAGGTGAAGGACTTCGCTCTCCAGGATTCCCTGGTCGATTTCCTGTTCCTCCTGCAGGCCCGCAATGTCGCCCTTGCCGAGAGTCAGCAGCTCAACAGGGTTCTCACCGAGCAGCGGGCGGAGCTGCGTGAAGCCAAGCAGGCCGCGGAGGCCGCCAGTTCAGCGAAGGACACCTTCCTGGCGACCATGAGCCATGAGATCCGCACGCCCATGAACGCCATCATGGGCATGGCCGGTCTGCTGCAGGAAACGAAGCTGGATGAGGTTCAGAAGGAGTATGTGGACATCATCAACAACAGCACCGACTCCCTGCTCACGATCATCAACGACATCCTCGATTTCTCCAAGATCGAGGCCGGTTCCATGGAGCTGGACCGGCAGGCGTTCGATCTCGCAGTCTGTCTGGAGGAGGCCCTCGACCTGATGGCCTCCCGGGCGGCGGAACGGGGGCTGGAGCTGATCCTCGATCTGGATCCCCACCTGCCCACGGCGGTGGTCGGTGACCGCACCCGCCTGCGCCAGATCCTCTGGAACCTCCTGAGCAACGCCGCCAAGTTCACCCCCAGGGGAGAGATCGTCGTGGAGGTCTCCGGCGTCTCACCCGAGACCGGCGACAGCCCCGGCGCTTCCCGGTGGTACCGGATCGAAGTGCGGGACACGGGAATCGGAATTCCCGCCGATCGGCTGCCCCATCTGTTCCAACCCTTCAACCAGGGGGATCCCTCCATCGCACGCCACTACGGCGGCACCGGCCTGGGACTCGCCATCACCCGCCGGCTCTGTGAGCTGATGGGCGGATCGATCACGGTCGACAGCCGGGAGGGGGAGGGGAGCCGCTTCACCATCACCCTGCCGCTGGAGCCCGACCCCGAGGCGGCGACGATCCCTGCCGATCCTCCCCTTCCCCCCGGCATGCATCTGCTGGTGCTGGCGCCGGGCTCCACCCTGCGGCGGGTGCTGCGACGCCAGCTGGAGTCGATGGGCCTTGCGGTGACCACCGCCGACCCCACCCGCCAGCCTCCCGCCGATCTCCAGGCAGAGGCGGGGCCGGATGCCGTCTCCCTCGTGCTCGCCGACGGGCAGGCCTTCAGCTCTTCTCCGCAGGCAGGGGTGGTCGGCGCCTGGCGGGAGGATCAGCGCTGGCGCCGGGTGCCCTGGATTCTCCTGCTGGATCGAACTCTGCAGAGCACCGCCCAGCCGCTTTTGGCCGGCAGATCCGTTCAACTGCTCTCCCGCCCGGTGCGGGCCCGGCAGCTGCGCGCCGCCCTCACCCGGCAGCTGGGCGGCGGCCCCTCCCTGCCCAGCGGGAGGCCGGCCGCCCCGGTGACCGAGTGGCCCACCCCCATCACGCTGGCTGAGCGGCTGCCCCTGCGCATCCTCGTGGTCGACGACATCCCCGTGAACCAGCGGCTGGCGGTGCAGCTGCTCAAGCGTCTGGGCTATCAGGCGGAGGTGGCCGCCTCGGGGGAGGAGGCGATCCGCCGGGTGCGGCAGCATCCCTTCGATCTGATCTTCATGGATGTGCAGATGCCGGGAATGGATGGTTATGCCACCACCCGGGCCATCCGAGGCCTCACCGACCTGCCGGTGCGGCCGTGGATCATCGCCATGACCGCCCACGCCCGCAGCGAGGATCGACAGGCGTCTCTGGCGGCCGGGATGGACGACTTCCTCAGCAAGCCCATCGCCCCGGCGGATCTGGCCCATGCCATCGACCACTACCGACCCCCGCCGGGCGGCGCCGCAGAGGCGCAGGGGGGGATCGAAGCGGCCGGGAACGGCCACGACGGCGAGGAGCCGATCGACCCCGGCGTCTGGCAGGAGCTGCGCGCCATGCTGGGCGAGGAGGCCGATGACGGCCTGCGGGAACTGGTCGATCTCTTCCTGGAGGACGCGCTGCGGCTGGTGTCCGCCGTGGTGGTGGCTCAGCGCAACGCTGACGGGCCGGCCATGATCTCCGCCGTCCACTCGCTGCGCTCGCCCGGAGCCAGCCTCGGGGCCACCCGTCTGGCGGAACTGTGCAGCGGGATCGAGGAAACCCTCCGCTCCTCCACTGCCATCTGGCCCCAGGAGAGCATCGACGAGCTGCTGCTGGAATCGGGGAGAGTCAGCGAGGCCCTGCGCCGGCTGCGTCCCCGCTGATGGAAGCCACCGCTTCGCCGGTCACGATCCTGCTGGTGGATGACGACCGCATCCACTCGCGACTGCTGCAGGCCCGGCTGAGCCGCGAGGGGTATGGGGTGGTGATGGCCTCCTCGGGGCAGGAGGGGCTGGCCCTGGCCCGGCAGCACCAGCCGGTGGTGGTGCTGTGCGACTGGCTGATGGAGGGGATGGATGGAGTGGAGGTCTGCCGGGCCCTCCGCCGCGACCCTGCCATCGCCTCCACCTACTTCATCCTGCTCACGTCCCGTTCGCGGGTGGAGGACCGGGTGCTCGGCCTCGATTCCGGCGCCGACGATTTCCTCAGCAAGCCTGTCGACCAGGAGGAACTGCTGGCCCGGGTGCGCTCGGGGGTGCGCCTCTATCAGGCCAATGAGCGACTTCAGAGCCTCGCCATCGAACTCCAGCGTCAGAAGGACCGCCTGGATGCCGAACTCGCCGAGGCGGCCGGGTACGTGAGATCCCTCCTGCCCGATGCCATCGACGGCGCCTCCGGTGCCGGCGTGAAGGTGCGCTCCTGCTTCGTTCCCTCCCATGAGCTGGGTGGCGACGTGTTCGACTACTTCTGGATCGACGACGATCACTTCGCCCTCTACCTCGCCGATGCCTCGGGGCATGGTCTGGCGGCGGCCTTCCCCTCCATCTCCCTCCACAACGTGCTCCGTTCCCGCTCCCTGCGGGTCGATCTGCGCAGTCCCGCCGAGGTGCTGGGGGCCCTCAACACCTCGTTCGAGATGGAGCGTCAGCAGGGGCGCTACCTCACCATGTGGTACGGCGTCTACGAGCACCGCCGACGCACGCTGCGCTTCGCCAGCGCCGGCCACCCGCCCGCCCTGCTCTGGATCCATGGGGCACAGGCACCCCTCAGCCGGCTGTCGGGCCATGGCACGGCCCTGGGGCTGTTCGAGGACGCCACCTACGCGAGCACGGCCGTCGATCTGCACGGGCGCGCCTCCCTTCTCCTCTACAGCGACGGCATCTACGAGGTCCCCCGCGGTGATGGCCGCATGTGGAGCCTGCCGGAGTTCGTGAGCCTCATCGAGGACAGCCGGACCCGGCTGGAGGGGCCCGAGGGACTGGAACTTCTCGTGGAGGAGGTGGCACGGCGGTCGGGGGGAGACGGATTCCCCGATGACTATGCGGTCGTGCAGGCCACCTTCCCCGCCCGGGAACCTTGAGCGACGCGAATCCCAGGGGAACCCGCCGCGTTCTTCCAGTCGCCCCCGGGGGGGCGGCTCTGCCTCTGAGTTCCCGGCGCATCCTGCGGGAGGCCCTCGCCGCCGGTCTGGCGAGCTTTGCGATCAGCGCCAGCGCCCTGGTGATCACCTACCGCGTCGCGCACCGCTCCCTGCAGATCCAGATCCGCAGCCACCTGGCCGACGTGGCGGCCTTCGCCGCCACGACCCTGGACACGACCCCTGGCGGGGGTGTGCTCACTCCTGGCCCACCGGACAGTCCTGGCTACCGCCGCGTCACCGAACCGCTGCTGCGGCTGCGCCGCACCGTTCCGGACCTCTACTACGCCTACACCCTGGTTCCTTCTCCCGCCGGCTTCCGCTTCGGGGTCGACAGCTCCGCCTTCATCCGCAATCCCGGCGATGACACCCCCATCGCCGAGCCCGGCGAGCTCTACGACGACGCACCCGCCGGAGTGGACCGCGCTTTCCGCAGCGGTCGCGTGGCGGTGAGCCGTGTTCCCTACACGGACAAATGGGGAACATTCCTGAGTGCCTTCGCTCCCCTCAGGGACGACCGGGGGCGGACCGTGGGCCTGGTGGGGGTCGATCTTTCGATGGAGAGCCTCGACGGGCTTCTGCGGCCCCTTCGCCTCACCCTGGTTCTCGCCCTGGCCGGCAGCGGGGCCCTCGCCACCACCGTCGGCATCACCCGATGGCGTTCGCTTCGTTCCCGGGCCACCTCCATCCGCGAGATCGAGGCGGCGGCAGAGCTCGCCCGCCAGGCCGCCGTCGCCGCGGAGCAGGCCAACCGCGCGAAGAGCAGCTTCCTGGCGACGATGAGCCACGAGATCCGCACCCCCCTCAACGGGGTGATCGGACTCAGCGACATCCTCCTCGGCACCTCGCTCACCCCCCGTCAGCGCGATTGCCTCGAGACGGTGAAGACCTCCGGAGAGTCCCTGCTGCGGCTGCTGAGCGAGCTGCTGGATCTTTCCCGCCTCGAGTCCGGCGCCCTGGAGATGCAGTCCGTCCCCTTCCCGCTGCGCCCGCTCATCGAGGAGGCGATCCTCCGGATGCGGCCGCAGGCGGAGGCGAAGTCCCTCGTTCTCCATCTGGAGACCGGCCCCGACCTGCCGGACACCGTCGTCTCCGATCCCCTGCGGATCGGGCAGATTCTTCACCACCTGATCGGCAATGCCATCAAGTTCTCGCTCGGGAAGGAGGTGCGGGTGGTTGCCTCCCTGGAGGACCCCGCCGCCGACGGCCCCCGGTCACTCACCGTCGCCGTGCACGATTCGGGCCCGGGTCTGGCGCCGGAACTGCACGAGGGAATCTTCGAGCCCTTCACGCAGGGGGACTCCTCCTCCACCCGCCGCCAGGAGGGCGCGGGCATGGGGCTGGCCCTGAGCCGTGGCCTTGCCGAAGCCCTCGGCGGAGCGCTCACCGTGGCAAGCGAGCCCGGTGAGGGGAGCGTCTTCACCCTCCGGCTCCCCCTCCCGGAGCCGCCGGAACAGCCTCGTGTCCCCTCGGGGCCCAGGGAGGCGGAGCCCCCCCGCCCTCAGACGCCTGCGGTGGACTCCTCCATGGGCCGCCGGCATCCCCTCCGCATCCTCATCGCCGAGGACAATGCCGTGAATGCCCGGGTCTGCAGCCTCATGCTGCAGCGCCTCGGCTACCAGGGCAGGCTGGCTCGCGACGGTGAGGAGGCGGTGTCCGCGGAGGCACTCCTGAACCCGGATCTGATCCTGATGGATCTGCGCATGCCGGGAATCGATGGACTCGAGGCGACCCGGCGCATCCGCTCCCGCCATGCCGGGGGGCAGGCAGAAGCCCTCCGCAGGCCCTGGATCATCGCGATGACGGCCAACACCCAGCCCGCCGACCGGGCGGCGGCAGCGGCCAGCGGCATGGACGACTTCCTCGCCAAGCCGGTCCTTCTGGAGGATCTCAGGAGGGCTCTCTCCCGGGCACTGGCGGGCCTGGAGGGGCATCTGCCCGTGCAGTGACGGTCACATCGCCGCCGTTCCTGCGGGCCCGCTCCAGGGCTGCCTCCGCCCGGCGGTAGAGGTCGGCGAAGCCGTGGTCCCGTTCGTTCAGCTGGGCCACTCCCCGACTCAGCGTCGGAGCCGTCGTCACATCCGTGCCGGTGCTGACCGTCGTCGTCACCAGCGTGCCGATCCGTTCGGCGAACGCGATGGCCTTCTGCAGGTCGGTGTCGGGCATCAGCACGGCGAATTCGTCGCGGGCCACCCGTCCGCAGAGTTCAATGGAGTGGCATTCGTGGCTCATCAGGGCCGCCACCTGGCGCAGCACCCGGTCGCCAGTGGCGCTGCCGAAGGTTTCGAGGAGGGCCGTGAAGGCATCCAGATCCAGCAGCACCAGGGACAGCTGGCTGTGGTGCCGGCGAGCGCGGGCCACTTCCCGTTCCCCCTCGGCGAAGAGGGGACGCAGATTGAGCAGGCCCGTCAGGGGACAGCGCCAGCTGTGGCGGTGGGCCTCGAGATGCTGCATCACGAGGGCACCGAGATCCTCGAGCAACTGGCGCTCCCCTCCGCTCAGTTGACGCGGCTCCGATCCGATCACACAGAGCGTGCCGAGATTGTGGCCCTCCCGCGACCGCAGCGGCACCCCGGCGTAGAAGCGGATGTGGGGGCTGCCCGTCACCAGGGGGTTGTTCTGAAACCGCTCGTCCGTCCTGGCATCGTTCACCACCATCACCTCGTCGCCACAGATGGTGTGGGCGCAGAAGGCCACGTCACGCCCGGTTTCGGTGGCCTCCAGCCCGACACGGGAGAGGAACCACTGCCGGTCGCGGTCCACCAGGGAGATCAGCGCGATCGGCAGCCCCAGCATCCGGCTTGCCAGGCGGGTGAGGCGATCCAGGTCCTCATCCGCGGGGCTGTCGAGAACGTGGAACTCCTCCAGGGTGCGCTGCCGTCCCGCTTCGTTCTCCGGCACGGGGTGGCGGGGCATGGTCCCGGCAAGGAAAGCAACTTCCAGTCTGCCGTGGGCGGAGTGTCCCATGCCAGCCGGGCGGACATCCTGTACTTCTCTCCTCGATGAGTAGAGTTCTGTGAAGACGATGTCCCTGATGTGAGCACAATCAAAGAACTGAGTGAACAGCCGCTCCCTTTCGTTCTCGCAGATCACGAGGGCATGATCATGGAGGTCAACAGGCAATTCGAAGTCGCCTATGGCTGGAGGCAGGAGGACCTGAGAGGAAAGTCACTTTCTGCGATTCTTCCCGCAGTCTTTCGGGATGCGCATCATCTGGGATTCTCGCGCTTTCAGATCACCCACGAATCCCAGGTTCTCAACCATCCTCTCAGGTTGAAGACAGTATGCAAGGATGGTAGAGAAATCGAATCCGAGCATTTCATCATCGCAGAGCAGCATGGGGATCGTTGGCTGTTTGCAGCCACCCTCACGCCACTGGAGTGATCCCTGATGCCGAAGAGCGAGCTGCTGGCGGAACTTCGGCTCACCCTCGGCCGCCTCGAGGCAGCGCTGGGGGCGGTGGAGGAGGCCCTGGTGTTCACCGACCTGGAGGGGAGGGTGGAGTGGACGAATTTCGCCTTCGATCGCCTGGTGGGCCAACCCCGGCTGCGCTCCCTGGGTCGATCCCTGGCCGAGCTCCTTCCACCCCGCTACCAGGGCGGCAGGCAGGAGCCCACCGAATGCGTGGTGGCCTGGGCACGGCTCGGTGCCGGCAACACCACATGGGATCTCACGCCGGAGCCGCCCCGCAGGGTCCTTGCCGTCACCTGGGCTCAGGTTCCCCTGCCGGCGAAACCCTCTCTGATCTTCTCCTTCCGGGATCAGACGGAGATCACCCGTGCTCAGGACGAACTGGTCAAGGCTCGTGATGAACTGGAGGCCCGGGTGGCCGAACGCACCCAGGAACTGCGTCTGGCCAGGGATGAAGCGATCAGGGCGAATCGGGCAAAAACCGCCTTTCTGGCCAATATGAGTCATGAGATCCGAACCCCCATGAATGCGGTGATCGGCATGACGGAACTGCTGATGGCTACGGATCTTGATGCTCATCAGAAGGAACTCATGCACACCATCCATGACAGCGGTGAGCACCTTCTCGAACTCATCAATGGAATTCTCGATATCACCAAGATCGAAGCCAATCAGATGGAGGTCACTGCCAGAGAGTTCAACCTCCGTTCCTTGATCATGGAATGCGTGCAGCAGTTCAGAGGTGTCATTGAGAAGAAAGGACTGGCTCTGCGCAACGCGATCCCCTCCGACCTCCCGGAGAGGGTGTGTGGTGATGACCAGAAGCTGAGGCAGATCCTGCTCAACCTGCTCGGAAATGCCTGCAAGTACACAGAACAGGGAGGGATCACCGTCCACCTGGACTTGCCAGGGGGGAATGCCGACGTCGATGGCGGTGCTGCCGATCCAGGGGCCGACCGGCTCATGGTGTGCATCCGCGTTGCGGATACCGGAAGTGGCATCCCCGAAGCCTTCCAGAAGGTGATGTTCGAGGAATTCACCCGTCACGCAGGCCCATCCGGCGCCACGGGCGGCACCGGCCTCGGCCTGGCCATCAGCGCAAGGCTCTGCCAGCTGATGGGCGGCACCCTCGGGGTGGAATCCAGGGAGGGATCGGGCAGTGTCTTCACGGTGCTTCTGCCCTTCGGCAGATGCGCGGAAGATCAGCGTGAACCCTCCGGTGGTGCCGAGTCCATGGATGGCGAGGCCCTGCGCAGCACCAGAGTCCTGATTGCCGAGGACAACCCCGTCAACCAGCGGCTGATGCAGCTGATGATGGCCAGGATCGGCTGCAGGGCCGAGCTGGTGGCCAATGGAAAGGCCGCTGTGGAACGAGCCCGGAAGGGCGGGATCGATATCATCTTCATGGACATCGAAATGCCTGGAATGAGCGGGCTGGAGGCAACCCGTCTCATCCGTGAGAGCGACTCTCCACAGCCCTACATCATCGCCCTCACGGCCTATTCCTTCGACGTGCAGCGCAAGGAGTGCCTGGCGGCGGGAATGAATGATTTCCTCTCCAAGCCGGTCCGGCTGGCAGACCTCCGCGCCGCCATGGATCGCTTCCATCAGACACAGACTGCCCGAGGCGACTCTTTGTAGAGTGGCGCCCCGAAGCCTGCCCTTCATGAGTGACTCTCTTCACGTCATCGCCCCCTCAGGAATCCTCGATGCCGCTCAGGGAGATGCCCTGCGCGATCAGATCCTCACCACTCTGGAGGGTGGAGTCACGGGTTTCCAGCTGAATATGGAGCAGATCACCTTCATGGACAGTGCGGGTTTCGGCGCCTTGGTCATGATTCTCAAGAAAGTCCGAGAGGCTGGGAGCCGGCTTACCCTCACGAATGTGCCCAACCAGGTGCGTCTGGTGCTGGAGCTCACCGGAACGGATAAGATCTTCACAATTGATTAGCAGTGGGTCAGGAGCTGCCGCCATTCGGGGCAGAGAGCGTGATGGCGCCGCTCCCCGACTCGGCCTGCTGGGGTTCTTCCTGAAGTGCTTTGCCCATGACGATCATCCCGGGCCAGTACAGATAGACCAGGATTTCCAGATTCTCTCCGAATGTATAGAGAAAGAGGATCGCCAGAACTCCCAGTCCTGCGGCCCCCAGGGTGTAGCGTGAACTCACGGCTCGCCTCAGGAGCTCCACCGCCGAGACGGCCATCGGGATGGCCAGCGCGAGGAACCCCACGATTCCTTTCACATAGAGAAGACCGGCCCAGGTGTGGTGGGATCCGATCGGCATTGCTTCCACCAGGTGGGGGCCAGGTTTCACGATGCCGTGTCCCCAGATCGGCGCTTCCCGGCGCCAGCGGTCCACCGCAATGCGCTTGAGGGCCATTCTCACCCGCGTGGAGCCCGCCCTTGCCCCCTTGAAGCTGGTCCAGAAGTCGTCGAAGGCGCGGAGAATCTGGGGAGACAGAATCCCCGCCAGATAGGAGACGAATCCCAGCAGGATCAGTGCGACGGGCTGTCGAAGACGTACCACCAGGGCGAGAATGGCTGGAATCAGCACCAGAGTGACCTGGGCAAGGCGAGACTTGCAGACCAGACACATCACCACGGAGCCCGCGATTCCAACGGCCTTCCACCGAACATCCTTTTCCAGAAGACAGAGAATCAGATTCATGTTCCCCACGAAGCCCAGGGCCGGACCCCACGGGGTGAACAGGCGCCAACGCAGATCTCCCGTGCTGCCATCGATTTCGTACAGCGGCACATCGAAGAATTCATTTCCCGGCCCACCGACCGCCCGCAGAGGGGAGACGTAGAGCACCTGAGGCAGCCCGAGATTGGGGGTGAGAAGAAGAAGCGGGGTGATCAGCAGCGTATGCAGTCCAAGGATGCAGATGGCACGGCTGAGGATGCGGCTCCGGATCCGGAGGCAACCGGCCAGGGGGTAGAGCGCCAGGGCAGCCCAGCCCTTGGCCCAGCCGATGGTGGACTTGATGATCAGCGACAGGGGGAGATTGAAGTCCACGTGGCCGGCCACCAGGGCCACTTCCATCGCCACCATGCCGATCACCCACAGCCAGAGAACCGGCGAGATCTGCACGGGTTCATTCTCTTCCGGCAGATCCCTTGCCGCCAGGATCTTGACCAGCAGACATCCGAACAGCAGCCAGCACAGAACAGATCCCACCACATACAGCCCGCCCACGATCCAGATCGGATACGTGCCGACGATGGACCACCACACCAGCCGTTCCGGCAGATTCACCGGTCGTGGGGAGCCTTCACCTCCACCCAGCAGAAGGGTGGTCAGTCGACGGAGAGGCGCCACGCCCTCAGGGAGAAATCCAGCGGGACAGTTTCCCGATCCATGGCTTCCGGACCCAAAGCAACCACAGACCGGCCGTGACGAACACCGAGCCGACCGCCGCACCCAGCAGGATCAGCTTCGTCTTCGGTGAACTCGGCTTCTGGGGAAGACTGGGTTCGACGGCGATCTGAATCAGGGGGAAGGCGGCAAAGATGTCGGCCTGGCCCAGGTCGAGTTTCGCCAGGGTCGAGGCGAAGACCGCCTCGGCGATCTGTTCGTTTCGGTTCAGGGATTCCAGCTTCGACTGCTGTTGCGCGAGTCGTTGCAGGCGTCCCTCGAGACTCCTGATCTCCGTGTCGATGGTCCGCAGCTGATCCCGGGCACCGACGGCCTGGCTCTGCGCCGTCACCAGATCCTGGAACAGGGTATCCCGCCCGGATCCGCCGTCGCTGGCGAGAGCGAGGCGGGTGAGGGTATCGTCGGCGGCCTCCCGACCCAGCAGGTCCCGTGCCCTTCTCTGCAGGGCCTGTTTCGCCGCGTCCCGCCGTTTCACCTCCTTGACGATGCGGGGGTGGTTCGGGCCGAATTTGGAGGACTGCACCTTGAGGGTGGCACTCGCTTCGCTGAAGTCCTTGAGGGTCTGCTGGAAGATCTGGTCGGCCTGGAGCTTGAAGGCGTCGGCGGCTTCCGCAGGGCTGAGGCCGAGCTCGCCGCCGAGCTGCCTCAGGCGCCCCTGGGCCTGGGCCTCCTGAGCGGCGAGTTCTGCCCGCTGGCGACGAAGTTGCTCGATATTGCTGGAGAGGGTATCCACCTGCTCGGTCGAGCTGAGGCCGGAATCCAGCTTGTAGGCGGAAACCTTCTTCTGTGCGTCCTCGAGCTTTGCCTGGGTTTCCAGCAGAATCTTCTGGGTTGGAACATCCCGCTGCTGAATCTCACTCAGCCGGAGTTGATTCAACCGTTCCAGAAAGGCTTCATAGAGGGCGTAGGAGCGTCGTTGAGCTTCCTTGGGGTTTGGACCTGTCACCTCGAGCTCCATCATGGTCGTGTTGTCGAGGTTGCGGATCCGTGGCTTGGCAAAGCTCTCCGGTTTCACCTGGGCCTTGGCCGCCGC
Source organism: uncultured Cyanobium sp. (assembly GCA_964628165.1). Classification (GTDB taxonomy): domain Bacteria; phylum Cyanobacteriota; class Cyanobacteriia; order PCC-6307; family Cyanobiaceae; genus Cyanobium. Next base: position 18,510 of record CAZVPB010000002.1, on the reverse strand, counting down.
CGCCGCCAGTACCTGTTCGCTTGTGAAGATCACCTCATAATTGGCCCGTGGATCAAAGGTGGATGTGGCTGTGCCTGCGGACCCGCTGGAGGCCATCGCCTGGCCGATTTCCGGGAGATTCACGTTGACCGCATTCACACTGCCCGGCAGGATCAGCGCCCAGCTGCTTGTATAAACCGGTTTCGACACCAGCAGGATCAGAAAGCTCGATCCCCAGATGAATCCGTTCGCCGTGAAGCACACCATCCCATAGCGGCTCCAGCGGAGTTTCTGTCGGCGGCTGAGGCCATGCCACCACCCCAGCGGTGAAGGGATGTCCGGGGTTGGAATGTTCTGCAGATTTTCGCGCAAGAGGCGCAGCCCACCTTCTATTTTCCACTTCACCCGCTTCGGAAGTGGGGCTTTCGACTCGCTGGGAGGTGTGGGGCTCACAGGTTCAGCGGAGAATCCTGTCGTAGAGCAGAGCACCCGGGGCAATGATGTCGGAGAGAATCTTCATCACACCGCTGAAGTTCACCACGGCAGAGTCATAGCAGGCAACAGCATCATTGGGCATCAGGTAGGGGTTGTTGGTGTTGCTGCTCGAACGCCGCAGCAGCTCCTCGACGCCCTTGTCCAGCGTGGTCGTTTTCCCGGTGGTGGCATCGCTCCGCACCAGCACGGCCCGCCGGTAGGCATTGATCACCGTGGTGCCGCCGGCGCAGTTGCCGGAGACCACCGCGTGGGAGAAGCGCGAGCCGTAGGGAAAGGATGTGGCATCTCTGCCGACGGCGGCAATGGCGTTGCCTGCCGCCGGCACGGTGAGATTGGAAATGAAGATCTTCACACCCACTGGAGTGATCTGGGAAGGTCGCACGAGCACCGGATCGATCGAACCGCGATCGGGAACGATGACCTGATCCCCCGCGATCAGGGGAATATCCGCCACCGGGGCCCCGGTGAAGATACCGGACAGATCGAAGAGCTGCCGGCGGCCATCGCGGATGAGTTCGATCTGGCTGACATCCGCGGTGGGCAGCACCCCTCCAGCCTGCCGGATGGCGCTGGAGAGGGAGCGCTCATAGGGGCCCTGTCCCGCCAGCTGTACCGGGGACTGGGTCTGTTCGGCATCGGTCCACTCATTGATCAGCACTCTCCCCGGTTGGAAGGTGGAACCACTGACGAACACCTGGACGGGGGCCCACTGAACCACCCCCACGCTCACCTTGAGGAAGGAGGGCTGGAAGAATCCACCGGCCACCAGCGCCGAGTGAATCCGTTCCCTCACCTGGGCCGGCTCCAGCCCTGATACGTGAATCCCCTCGAGATACGGAAGTTCGAGTTCCCCGTTGAGATTCACCTCGTAGATTCCGCTGAACTCCTCGCCCTCGGGGATGGTGACCTTGACGCGGTCACCTGCGGAGAGAGGCAGGGCCAGAGAACGGCTGTACCACCCCCCTGTGAGCCACAGAGCCGCGCCTGCGGTCAGCAGCCACCTGCGCAGGAGCTGAAATGCTGACAAACGTGACGGTGTTCCCGGTTTCAGCCTCCAATGATAAGATCCAGATCGAAAAATCGTCTTATTCATCCGCGTGCGCATTGGATTGATCAATGCCTACAGCACCCTCAATCTTGGGGACGCGGCGATCTATGCGGGTCTTCGAAGTCTGATGCCGGGAGTAGATCTGGTCGCCTGCGTGCGTGATGAGCAGCCCGATACCTCCCTTGGCATCAGCTTCATCGACCATCCACCGCATGATTGCGACGCCTATGTCAGCGTTGGTGGAGACATCTTCAACAACGCCCGGGAATGGTTCGTCACCCGAACCTTTCTGGAGAATCTTCGCGATCTCCGGCGCCATTCCTCCCGGACCTTTTTGTTCGGCCAGTCGATTCCCCGCTCCTGTCATGGCCTGAGTTTCTATGCCCTCACCCGCGTGCTGAAGCGACTCCAGGCCGTCTGCGTGCGGGATGCGGAGAGCCACGCGCGACTCCGCAGGGCGGGTGTGAAGGCATTGCTCTCGTTCGATACCGCCTTCGCCCTGGAAGGTACCGACGAAGGGCGATCTGCGGCAGCGGAGCTCTACCGGGGGTGTGGCATCGACCCCGCTCTTGCCGTGGTGCTCTCGGTGAGGGCCTTCGACACCATGTACAGCCACGACAACGAGGGCTTCGTCCGGAACATCGTAGAGCTCTGCGCCGGGATCCAGGACCGGGGAGGTGTGCCGGCGGTGCTCATCCAGTCCAGGGCCTATGGAGCCGACAACGATCTGGAGGTCGCCCGCGCCATCGTCCAGGCGGCACCAGGCACCGCCATTCTCGACCCCTTCAAGGCAGCGCCGGGTCATTCGGCCTGGCAGGTGGCGATGGGAGTTCTGGCTCTTGCCGAACGGGTGATCGCTGTGCGCTACCACACCGCGGTTCTTTCCCTGGCCGCGGGTCGTCTTCCCTACAGCCTGCATTACTCCAACAAGGGCCGGGATCTCTGCGATCGGCTGGGGTTGCCGGGCTGTGATCTGGCCGATCTCCGCCCTTCCGCCGCCCTCGAGGAACTGTTCATGATGACCACGCACGGCTTCGATCATCGCGCCATCCGCGGGCAGGTCCGTGCCGACTTCGGGCGGTGTCTGGACCGCGTTCCCGCCCCGGCTGCCGCCTGAGATGAGAGTCCTCCATGTGCTTCCCACCGGCGGCATGGGCTGGTCCGGCGGGATCCGCCCCACCCTCCGCAGCCTCGCCGAGGCCGAAGCCCTCTCCGACCACAGCTTCGAACTGGCCGGTCTGGAGGACCTGCCGGAGGTCGTCGCCCGCTGGCAACCCGATCTCCTGGCCTGGCACGTCGCCAGCTCGTGGAAGCTTCTCCCCCGCCTTCTGCGCCGCAGAACCCTGCCCATCCTCCTCTTCGAGCACCATTACAGCGCCGGCTTCGAGCAGCTCACCGTGCCGTCCGCTCTGCGGTTCCGCGCCATGCTCCGCTTCTCCTACGGAGCTGCGGCCCGGGTCGTCGCCGTGTCCCTCGCGCAGAAGCGGTGGATGGAGGAGGCGGGCCTGGCGGGGAAGCGCCGCCTGCGGCTGATCTGTTCGAGCCGCCCCCTGGAACCTTTCCTGTCCCTTCCGCCGCCGGCTGTCTCGATGGCGGGAGCACCGATCCGGCTGCTGGCCTATGGGCGCTTCACGCCACAGAAGGGTTTCGACCGGCTGATCCGGGCGCTGCGCCGGCTGCCGGAGGCTCCGCTCCAGCTGAGGCTGGTGGGCGACGGCCCCCAGCGGCAGGAGCTGGAACGGCTCGCGGCCGGTGAGTCACGCATCCGGGTCGAGGGTCCATCGGCCGACATCCCGGCCCGGCTCGGGGAGGCCGATGTGGTGGTCATCCCCTCCCGCTGGGAGCCCTGGGGCAACGTGTGCCTGGAGGCCAGGGCTGCCGCCCGGCCGGTGGTCGTGAGCGATGTGGATGGGCTGCCCGAGCAGGTGAAGGACTGTGGACTGGTGGTGCCGGCCGCTGCGGACGAGTCGGAGGGAGAGCGCGCGCTGGCGGCCGCCCTGGAGGCTGTGGTGACCACAACGCCGGAGAAGCGGCTCGACTGGTCCCGGCAGGCGCGCCGCTCCGCGGCCGGCGCCTGGACGGGCTATGTCGACGGATGGAGCCGGCTGCTGGAGGAATTCCGGTGATGGGGCTCCGCCGCTGGATCCAGTTGCTCCCGAAGGACCGCTTCGTGCGGAATGTCGGCTGGATGGGCGTGGGGGAGGTGGGCATCCGCATCTCCCGCCTGCTCGCCACGATCCTGCTGGCGCGGCTGCTCACCCCGGAGGATTACGGCCAGGCCGCCATCGTGCTGATGACGACCGAGTTCGTGCGGGTCTTCACCCGCAACGGCATCAGCGACAAGCTCATCCAGGCGGAGAGTGAGGAGCTGGAGATCCTCAGCCAGACCGCCTGGTGTCTCAACTGGCTGATCGGCCTCGGACTGTTTCTGATCCAGTTCGCCGGCTCCTTCGCCGTGGCCCGCTTCTACAACGACGCGGCCCTCATCCTGCCGGTGATTCTGGTGGGGTGCACCTACCTCATCTACCCGCTCGGGATGGTGCAGACAGCACGGGTGCGACGTGACAACCGCCTCAAGATCTTCAGCCTCACGAACCTCACCCAGGTGGTCAGCGACAACCTTCTCACGGCCTGCCTGGCCCTGCTGGGCTTCGGCATGTGGGCCATCGTCCTGCCGAAGCTCCTGGTGGCACCGGTGTGGGTGCTGATGATTCGCCATTTCGAGCCCTGGCGTGCCTCCGGCATCTTCACCCTCGAACGATGGCGCAAGATTCTCGGGTTCGGCAGCCGCATCCTCGGGGTCGAACTGCTGAACACGTTTCGCGAGAACATCGACTACCTGGTGCTCGGCAGAGTTCTGGGCATGGGAGCCCTGGGGGTGTACTACTTCGCCTTCAATGCCGGCCTGGGCCTCAGCCTCAGCGTCATCAATGCCCTCGGCATCTCCCTGTATTCAGATCTCTGCGCGGTCCGTGGCGAGGCCCTCTCCCTGCGGAAGCGTTTTCGGGAGAACATCGGCACGATCGGTCGGGTGATCGTGCCGATCGTGATGGCCCAGTGCCTGCTGGCGCCGGTCTATGTCCCGCTCGTGTTCGGTCAGAAGTGGGTGGAGCAGGGGGCCGTGCCGATTCTCATCCTGATCTGCCTCTCCGCGCTCTCCAGGCCCTTCGCGAATGCCTCCTCGATGCTCTTCCGGGCGGTGGGCATGCCGGAGGTCGATCTGCGCTGGAATCTGGCGTTCTCGGTGGTGCTGACCCTTGCCGTGATCCTCGGCACCCGCGGCGGCGGCCTCGGGGTGGCGCTGGCCGTGGCCCTCACCCATCTCCTGCTTCAACCCTTCTATCTGGCGATGGGAGTCCGCTTCCTTGCCCGGTCCCCAAACGGTCTCTCCGTGAAGACGCCATGAGCCTCACCCCTGAGCATCCACGGCGTTCCCCTCCGGTGGCGGTGGTGATTCCCGCGTTCAATGCCTCCTCCTGCCTGGCGGAAACCCTGCGCAGCGTTCAGGACCAGACCATGGCCGACTGGGAACTGGTGGTGGTGGATGACGGCTCCACCGATGACAGCGCTGCCATCGTGCTCGGGATGGCGGCCGACGACCCGCGGATCCGCCTCGTGCGCCAGGACAATGCCGGCGTTTCCGTCGCCCGCAACCGCGGGGTGGCTGAAAGCCGGGCACCGCTGATCGCGTTCCTCGATGCGGATGACCTCTGGCACCCGGTCAAGCTGGAAGCCCACCTGCGTGTCCATCGCGAGGACCAGGGCATCGGTGTGAGCTTCGCCCGGGTCGAATTCCTCAGCCCGGACGGAACGCCTTCGGGGGTGAGGAGCGCCGCTCGCCGCAGGGCGCCGGAGCCGGCCGAGCTGCTCGCCGAGAACCCCACCACCACCACCTCCAACTGGGTCGTCCGCCGTGAGGTGTTCGAGCAGGTGGGAGGCTTTCTGGCAGGCATGAACCACTCCGAGGACCTCGAGTGGCTGCTCCGGGTGGCCTGCCGCACCTCCTGGCGGTTCGGGGTTCTTGCCGAGGTGCTCACCTTCTACCGCACATCCACAGGAGGCCTCTCCGCCGGGCTGGAGCGCATGGAGGAAGGTTGGCTCAGGCTTGTGGAGGAGGCCCGGCGCTATGCCCCCGACCTGGTGCGGCGGGAGTTCGGCAGGGCCCGGGCCATCCAGCTGCGCTATCTGGCCCGCCGAGCAGTGCGCCTGGGAGACTCCTCCACGGTGGGGCTGCACTACCTGCAGCGATCTCTCCGCTCCGACTGGACCCTGCTGCTCCGGCAACCCCGAAGAACCGGTCTGACCGCTCTGGCCGTCCTGGCCAGAACCCTTCTGCCCCGACGAGTCATGTCCGACCAACGCCCGGTCCTTCCCCCTCTGGCCGACGATCCGCTCGTCTCGGTGGTGATGCCGCTCTACAACTCCGCGGCGACGGTGGCGGCCAGTCTCGAGTCGGTGCTGTGCCAGACCCACCGCAACCTGGAGATCATCGTCGTCGACGATGGCTCCACCGACGACGGCGTGGAGATCTGCCGGAGCTACGGGGACCCGCGGGTGCGCATCGTGCACCAGCGCAACCGCGGACTCGCCGGCGCCCGCAACACCGGCATCCGCCACGCCAGCGGCTCCGTCCTCGCCTTTCTCGACAGCGATGACCTCTGGCTGCCCGAGAAGATTTCCCTCCATCTCCGGCATCTGCGACGACATCCGGAGGTGGGGGTGAGCTTCTCCCGCTCGGCCCTGATCGATCGCGAAGGTCATCCGCTCGGACTTCTGCAGACTCCCCGGCTGACGGGGATCACCCCTCCCCTCATCCTCTGCCGCAATCCGATCAGCAACGGATCCTGCGTGGTGCTGCGGCGGGAGGTGCTGGATGGCATCCGATTCCGGGAGGATCTGTATGGCACCCCCGAGGACTACTGGTTCGACGACCGGTTCCGCCAGTCGGAGGACATCGAATGCTGGCTGCGGATCGCGGCCCAGACCCCCTTCGTCATCGAGGGGATTCCGGAGGCCCTCACCCTCTATCGGGTGAACAGCGGTGGGCTTTCCGCCGATGTGGAGAAACAGTACGCGAGCTGGTGCCGTGTGCTGGAAAAGGCGAAGGGCTATGCCCCCGCCCTGATCGCCCGTCACGGTCGGAGGGCGAGGGCCTACCAGCTCCGCTATCTCGCCCGCCGGGCGATCCGTGAACGCCAACCGCGACTCGGCGCCCGACTCCTGCATCAGGCTCTGCGCACCTGTCCGCGCATCCTGATCGAGGAGCCCGTCCGCACCGTGATCACGATGCTGGCCGCCTATCTGGGGATGCTGCTGCCCGCCGGCTGCTATGGGTGGATGGAGAAAAGGATGATGTTCCTCATCGGCCGGCTGCAGCGACTGCGTCTCCCCGCCACCTCGCCGAAGGAGAGTTGAATTCATGCATCTTCTTCTGGTCGCCTCCTCCGGCGGACATTTCAAGGCGCTGCTCCACCTGGAACCCTTCTGGAGTCTTCACCGTCGCACCTGGGTCACGTTCGACACCCCCACCACCCGGGCGGCCCTGTCGACGGAGAAGGATGTGGTGTGGGCCCACAGTCCCACCAACCGCAACCTGCCCAACCTTCTCCGCAATGCGCTGCTGGCCTTCCGCCTGCTGCGGCAGCGTCGGCCCGACGTCATCGTCACCACCGGTGCGGGAGTGGCGGTGCCCTTTCTGATCCTCGGACGACTGATGGGGCGGAAGACGGTCTTCATCGAGTCGATCACCCGCATCGAGACCCTCAGCCTCTCCGCCCGTCTCAGCCTGCCGTTCCTCGATGCCCTCTACGTCCACTGGCCCCAGTTGCAGAGACGCTATCCGACGGCGGAACTGATCTCCTCGGAGAGAGCGGCATGATCCTGGTCACCGTCGGCACCGAGAAATTCCCGTTCAACCGGCTGATGAGCTGGATCGAACTGCTGCACCGCCATGATCTCCTCGGTGAGGACATCGTGGTGCAGTACGGCAGCTGCACCGTGCTGCCGTCGGGCTCGAAGGTCTACAGGGTTCTCCGCGAGAGCGAATTTCACGAGCTCGTCGCATCGGCCCGGGTCGTGATCGCCCACTGCGGTGAGGGCACCGTCCTTCTCCTCGACACCCTGTCCACCCCCTACATCCTGGTGCCGAGAGCCCAGCGCTACCGCGAGCACGTCGACGATCATCAGGTGGAGCTGGCCCGTGTGCTCGAGCGTTTCGGCGTACCGATCGCCTGGGGACCCGCCGATCTGGTGCGGTTCCTGGCCCACCCCAGCCAGGTCTCGATCGGTGATCTCTCCGTGGCTGCGGCCCGCGCCGTGTGCATCAGCCTGGAGCGGCGCTTCCCTGCAACACCCCTGCCATGAGCGATCAGGAAGTCACCATCACCGACCACAGGGGGGTGCTGCTGCTGGGATTCCCCCGCCTCTTCACCGTGACCCAGGCGGTGGCGTTCCGGGACGCCCTGGCGGGTCTGCTGCCGGAGCGGCCGGAGCTGCGGGGCATCGTGCTCGATTTCAGCCGCACCGAGATGATCGACAGCAGCGGCCTCGGTTCGCTGGTCACCAATCTCAAGCAGGCCCGGGCCAGGGGAATTCCCGTCGAGGCGTGGAGCGTGGCGGAACAGGTGCGGCTGGCCCTCTCCCTGGTGGGTCTGGAGGGGGCGATCCCCGTCGCGCAGGGCTCCGAGGGGCTTTCCCCCACCAGCACCGGACGTACCCGAGCACGTCCGCCGATCACCCACCCCTCCGTGCGCTGTCTGCCGAAGCGCCTCCTGGATGTGGCCGGAGCGCTGGTGGGGCTCGCCATCACCGCCGCGCTGCTGCCGTTCATCGCCCTGGCGATCCGGCTCGACAGTCCCGGTCCGATCTTCTTCCGTCAGGTGAGGCTGGGATGGATGGGCCGTCCGTTCGGACTGTGGAAGTTCCGTTCGATGGTGGCCGATGCCGAGGCGCTGCGCGACACCGTCAGCAATGAGGCCAGCGGCGCCTTCTTCAAGAACCGCAGCGACCCCCGCATCACCCGCGTCGGCCGGATTCTCCGCAAAACCAGCCTGGATGAGCTGCCCCAGTTCTGGAACGTGCTCCGCGGAGAGATGAGTCTGGTCGGAACGCGCCCCCCCACCCCCGATGAGGTGGAGCGCTATGCGGTGCCCAGCTGGCAGCGGCTCGACGTGCGCCCGGGGATGACCGGCGAATGGCAGGTGCACGGCCGTTCGCGGGTCATCGACTTCGAGGATGTGATCCGGCTGGATCTCCGTTACCAGCAGAGATGGTCCCTCGCCTACGACCTCAAGCTGATCCTGCAGACCCTCGCGGTGATCTTCAGCAAGCGTTCGGGGGCCGTCTGAGGCGATGGACAATTCCACTCCGAACACCATTGAGAGCGGCAGAAGTTTTCCGAGCCGCCTGGAATCCCTGGCGGAGCTCCTCGACTGGATGGAGGACATGCGGCCCCCCGCCCTCTCCGAAGAGGTCTGGGTGCAGGCCAAGACGGCCGTTGTGGAGGGCTTCACGAACGCCGTGCGGCATGCCCATGCGCACCTGGTGCCGCCGCCGCCGGTCGGAGTGCGGATCCTCACCCGCTCCGATGGCCTGGAGCTGCAGGTGATGGATGCCGGGCCTCCGTTTCAGCCCCGGCCGGCGGCACCCCAGCCCGATCAGGAACGGCACTGGGGCCTGATCATGCTGCAGCAACTGGAGGAGAGGTTCGGCTGGCGCATCCACTACGAACCGCGGGAGGGCCAGGGCAACGTGCTCCGCATCCGCCGCTCCCTGCCTCAGGACTGACCGCCGGCCCCTTCCCTGCCGGCCACTCCCTGAGTCATCCCCGCCAGGGTCGACCCCACTTCGACGGCAAACCGCTCCGGATGGCCACAGGCCCCCGGCTGGAGCAGACTCCAGCGGGTCCAGATGTAGAGGAAGTGGTTCGTGCCGTCCGGCCCCTCGCCCCAGCCACTGGCGACCTCGTCCCCCCAGAGGATGACGGGGGAGAGTTTCGCCTGTGCGGATGGGGACAGCGACTCCCAGGTGGTTCGATGCAGGATGGGCCTGCCGGAATAGAAGTAGATCCGCGATGCTTCCGGGCGGATCTGGGAGTCAGGCAACCGGAACCACACCTTCTTGCTCTTGTGCAGAAACCAGTCGGTCCAGCTGCAACCGCGGAAACGTTGATTGCCGTAGGTGGTGTAGATCCTGCCGGTCCACCGCTCATGGAAATGGGAATCCAATGGCATGGATATGCGTGACAGGCGAGAGGAAGATATGTAGCTGATGCCACCCAGCGTCATCAACAGCAGAGCCAGGATGGTCTTACGCGTCGCCAAGCGCTGGAGGACGATTCAGGGGCCTTGCCTAATGTATCCCTGACGGGGGACTGCGGGGAAGATGTGGCTAGCGTCGACCGGGTGAGGACATCCCCATGCTTGACCAGTCCAGCTGTCGTCAACTGCTTTTCCGCTGGGCCCTCGTCTCTGCTGCGGTTGCCCTCGCTTCCCTGCTCGCTTCCTATGTCCTGGTGGACAGTGCGCCCTGGAGACAGGCATTCCCTGCCAATGGCTGGCTCATCGAGTTTGGTCGCATTCTGATTCTTGTTTTTTTCAGCGTTTATCTTCTTGGCGATGTCTTCAGTCGCGAACTGAGGATGCTTCTTTCCGTTCGGCCCTCTGGCTCCAGATCCATCGCCATCACGCGCTCTATTGCCCTCATCCTTGCCGTTGGCGAGATCATCGTTCTGCTCTTCTACACGTTCTTCATCGGACCGGCCTGGCTTCAGCAGGCCCAGCCCGTCGATGGGGCTGGCTGGCGCGCTTATGTTCTGCCCTATCTGGCCTATCTGCCCTATTCAGTTGTCCTCTATCTTGTTGTGTTTCTGCCGGTTCTTGTGGTCGGGCTGTTCGGAAGCCTGAGGGATCTCATTCAGCTTCACCGCAAGTACAGGAATCTGAAACGGCGCCTGACCGCTCTTCTTGCCGGCGCCATCCGTCTGCGCCTCGACCGGATCTCGCCCTCTGGAGGCGGCCAGGATGTCCCCTTGAAGGAGGGCCAGCCCGTGACTGACCAGAAACTGTTGTGGGCCCGTCATGACATCATCAACAATGAAACCCTCTACCAGTTTGGTGCTTTCTGTATTGATCTTCTGTATATCTATGGTCGCTATGCGGCTGTGATTCTTTTTTGGTCGGTCAGTATTGTCTACGAATTCCAGATCGGTTATCGCACCACGCTCGAGCGCTCGAGGGCGATCGGTCTGAGTGCATTCCTGGTGTCTCTTGGCGTTCTCCTTGTGATTTCAGTCGGCTATCTCTACTACGAAAGGGCCTATGCCAAGACTGCCGAGGTGCTCATCGAGAATGCCCGAAACAGTGCGCAGTCACAACCCCTCCAGGTGCTGGAATTTGAACAGCAGTACAGCATCTTCAATTTCATCTCGAAGCGTTTTCTCAACCGTCACCTGGGTATCGTGGTTGCCCTGATCATCTGTCTTTCCTTGCCTCCGGTCAGCCGCCTGATTGAAGAGATCCATCGTGTCTGGCCCGGTTGAGCATGGCTTTGGCAACACGTCTGCTGTTTCTCGTCCTTTCGTGTAGCGGCTTTCTCTTTTATGTGGTCATCAATCATCTTCCGCGCAACGAGACCGTGGCGCAGCGGATTCCTGTCGGTCTGGATGGCCTGATTCCCCTGGTTCCGGTCTTCAGTGTTCCCTATGCCCTCGCGATGGTGTTTGTCGCGGGAACACTGGTCTATTTCGTGTTATTCACCCCAAGGGTGCGGAGCACCGCCTATTCCTACACTTTCTGCTTCGCGGTCTCGTGTCTGATCTATCTTGCCTTTCAGACAACTGTCGACCGGCCCGCCGTCGACCCGACCAGTGCATTCGCTGGGTTGGTGTCGTTCATCTACGCGAATGATCAGCCCTACAACTGCTTCCCCAGTCTTCATGTGTCGCTCACCGTTCTCGCCAGTCTGATCTGGGCCGAGGGCCGTCGCAGCCTCACCATGCCCCTCACTGCCTGGGTTGTGCTGGTGGCGCTGTCCACTCTCTTCACCAAGCAGCACGTTCTGCTCGATGTGCTGGCCGGGGCCGCCCTTGGTGGGGCCAGCTTCTGGGTCGGAACTGCCTTTTCCGATTCTTGACAGGATGGCCGTCGCTCCGTCCCCGTCACCGTGTGAGCGTTCCCCCCGGCATGGCTGCTGATCCCCTCCAGGTGCTGCGGCGGGTATGGGGCTATCCGGCGTTCCGTGGGCCCCAGGAGGCGATCATCCGCCACGTGATCGGCGGTGGTTCGGGCCTCGTGCTCATGCCCACCGGCGGCGGCAAGTCCCTCTGCTACCAGGTGCCGGCCCTCTGCCTGCCTGGACTGGCGGTGGTGGTCTCGCCCCTCATCGCCCTCATGGACGACCAGGTGGAGGCCCTGCGGCAGCTGGGGGTGCGGGCCGGCGCCCTCCACTCGGGCCTCGATCCCAAGAGCGGCAGCGAACTCTGGCGCCAGCTGGCCCGCGGTGAGCTCGACCTGCTCTACGTGTCGCCGGAGAGGCTGCTGAACGGCGATCTCCTGGAACGTCTGGCGGCGCTGCCCGGCCCGCAGCCGCTGGCGCTCTTCGCCATCGACGAGGCCCACTGCGTCTCCCAGTGGGGCCATGACTTCCGCCCCGAATACATCCAGCTGGGCATGCTGGCGGAGCGGTTCCCCCAGGTTCCGCGCCTGGCCCTCACCGCCACCGCCGACCCGCGCACCCGCGAGGAGATCGTCGAGCGGCTGCGGCTCGAGCACGGCGAGGTGTTCCTCGCCAGCTTCGACCGGCCCAACATCCGCTATCTGCTGCGGGCCAAGGAGCAGCCCAGCCGGCAGCTGCTGATGTTCCTCGAGGAGCACCGCGGCGAGGCCGGCATCGTGTACGCCCGCTCCCGCAATCGTGTCGAGCGGCTGGCCGCCGAACTGAAGGCCGCCGGCTTCGACGCGGTGGCCTATCACGCCGGACTCGGCAGCGAGCAACGGAACGACGCCCTGCAGCACTTCCGCAATGGCAGTGCCGTGGTGGTGGTGGCCACCATCGCCTTCGGCATGGGCATCGACAAGCCCGACGTGCGCTTCGTGGCCCATGTGGACCTGCCCAAGAGCCTGGAGGCCTACTACCAGGAGACGGGCCGGGCGGGCCGCGACGGTCTGCCGGCGGTGGCCTGGATGGTGCATGGGCCGGGAGATGTGCCCCAGCTGCGGCGCTTCATCGATGAATCCACCGCCAGCGCCGAGCAGAAACGCATCGAGCACGGCAAGCTCGAGGCCCTGATCGCCTTCAGCGAGGCGGCGGGCTGTCGCCGCCAGGTGCTCCTGCGCCACTTCGGCGAGCACCTGGGGGAACCCTGCGGCAACTGCGACGGCTGCCTGGAGCCGAAGGACCTGGTGGACGTGAGCGTGGCGGCCCAGAAGCTGCTTTCGGCCGTGTACCGCACCGGCCAGCGCTTCGGCGCCGCCCACGTGGTGGACGTGCTGCTGGGCGGCAGCGGCGAGCGCATCCGGCAGCTGGGCCACGACCGCCTGAGTGTGCATGGCATCGGCCGCGAATTCGACAGGGGCCAGTGGCGCACCCTGGTGCGGCAGCTCACCGGCCTCGGCTACCTGCAGCCGGTGCCGGATGGCCGGGGCGGTCTGCAGTTTGGTGCGGAGGAGCTGGTGCGGCCGCTGCTGCGGGGCGAGCGGCGGCTGGAGCTGCCTCTGCCACCGCCGCAGAAGGAACGCCGGCGGCCGGGGGCCGGTGACGCGGGCGCTGGCCTGCGCGGCCTGATGGAGGCGGGCGGCGAAGGCGGTGTGGACCGGGATCTGGTGGAGGCGCTCCGCACCTGGCGGCGGGAGCAGGCGAGCCAGCAGGGGGTGCCGCCCTACGTGGTGTTCCACGACCGCACCCTGCTGGAGCTGGTCCAGCGCCGGCCCGCCAGCCTGGCGGAGCTGGGCGGGGTGAGCGGCATCGGCGCCGCCAAGCTGGAGCGTTACGGCGAGGCCCTTCTCGATCTCCTGCGGCGCGGCCGCGGAGAGGCTTCACAGGGAAACAGTTCTCCCTGAATGACCGCAGGCCAGTGTTCTGCGGTTCGGGTCCTGAGGCCAGCCGCGGGTGCCTCCTTGAACGGTCCCGAAGGCAGGGCGGGCCAGAGGAGATCCGTGGCCCGGAACACGGCATAGGGGGAGCAGACCGGCATGGGTTGAGGGCTATCAGTACGCCTGTACTAGGCCAGATTCCATTGGCTGTCAACCTCGCCCCCACGCCGTTGCCATGCCGTTCTGGCGGTCGATCTCAGCGCGGGGCGAGGTCGAAGCGGTCGAGGTGCATCACCTTGCTCCAGGCGGCGGCGAAGTCGCGGGCGAACCTGCCGCCGGCATCATCCTGGGCGTACACCTCCGCCAGGGCGCGCAGCTGGGAATTGGAGCCGAAGATCAGATCCACCCGGGTGCCGGTCCAGCGCAGTTCGCCGCTGCTGCGGTCGCGCCCTTCGTAGCTGGCCGGGTCCGCGGCGCTTGGCCGCCACTCGATCCCCATGTCGAGCAGGTGGACGAAGAAGTCGTTGCTGAGCACCCCCGGCCGGTCGGTGAACACGCCATGGGGTGACCCGCCGGTGTTGGCGCCGAGCACGCGCAGACCCCCCACCAGCACCGTCATCTCCGGCGCGCTGAGCTTCAGCAGCTGGGCCCGGTCCACCAGCATCTCCTCGGCCGCCACGCTGAACTCCCTGCGCTGGTAGTTGCGGAAGCCGTCGGCCGGGGGCTCCAGCACGGCGAAGGAGTCCACATCCGTCTGCTCCTGGCTGGCGTCGGTGCGGCCGGGATGGAACGGCACCTCCACAGGATGGCCGCCCGCCTCCGCCGCCGCCTCCACCGCGGCACCGCCGGCCAGCACGATCAGATCGGCCATGGATACCTGCTTGCCGCCGGCCTGGGCGCCGTTGAACTCATCGCGGATGCCTCCCAGCACGGCCAGCACACGGCCGAGCTGCTGCGGCTGGTTCACCTCCCAGTCCTTCTGGGGCGCAAGCCTCAGTCGGGCGCCGTTGGCGCCGCCGCGGTTGTCGGAGCCGCGGAAGGTGGAGGCCGAAGCCCAGGCCGTGCTCACCAGTTCGGCAACCGAGAGTCCCGAGGCCAGAACCCTCGCCTTGAGCACGGTGATGTCGGCGGCGTCGAGGAGGGGATGGTCCACCGGCGGCAGCGGGTCCTGCCAGAGCAGATCCTCGGCGGGAACTTCGGGGCCGAGGTAGCGGACCTTCGGGCCCATGTCCCGGTGGGTGAGCTTGAACCAGGCGCGGGCGAAGGCATCGGCGAAGGCCTCCTGGTCCTGGTGAAAGCGGCGGGCGATCGGCTCGTAGACCGGATCGAAGCGCAGCGAGAGATCGGCCGTGGTCATCATCGGCCGGTGCCGCTTCGAGGGATCGTGGGCGTCGGGGATCATGTGCTCCGGCCGCACGTCCCTGGCCCGCCACTGCCAGGCGCCGGCGGGGCTCTTCTCCAGCTCCCACTCGTAGCCGAACAGCATCTCGAAGTAGCCGCGGTCCCAGCGGGTGGGGTTGGGCTTCCAGGCACCCTCGATGCCGCTGGTGGTGGCATCGGCGCCCTTGCCGCTGCCGAAGCGGTTGCGCCAGCCCAGCCCCTGCTCCTCGATCGGCGCCCCCTCCGGCTCCGGTCCCAGCAGTTCGGACGGGGCGGCGCCGTGGGCCTTGCCGAAGGTGTGGCCGCCGGCCACCAGCGCAACGGTCTCCTCATCGTTCATGGCCATGCGGGCGAAGGTTTCCCGCACATCGCGGCCGGAGGCCACCGGGTCGGGCTCGCCGTTGGGCCCTTCCGGATTCACGTAGATGAGCCCCATCTGCACGGCGGCGAGGGGATTCTCCAGTTCGCGGTCGCCGCTGTAGCGCTCGTCGCCGAGCCAGGTGTCCTCCTTGCCCCAGTAGATGTCCTCCTCCGGCTGCCAGATGTCCTCCCTGCCGCCGCCGAAGCCGAAGGTGCGGAAGCCCATCGATTCCAGCGCCACGTTGCCGGTGAGCAGGATCAGATCGGCCCAGGAGATGCGGTTGCCGTACTTTCTCTTGATCGGCCACAGCAGACGCCGCGCCTTGTCGAGGTTGCCGTTGTCGGGCCAGCTGTTCACCGGCGCGAAGCGCTGGTTGCCGGTGCCGCCGCCGCCGCGGCCGTCGGCGGTGCGGTAGGTGCCGGCGCTGTGCCAGGCCATGCGGATGAACAGACCGCCGTAGTGCCCCCAGTCGGCCGGCCACCAGTCCTGGGAATCCGTCATCAGCGCCCGCAGATCGTTCTTGAGGGCGAAATAATCCAGTTTGCTGAATTCCTTGGCATAGTTGAAGTCAGCACCCAGCGGATTCGAGACGGGCGTGTGCTGATGCAGGATGCCGAGATTGAGCTGATGGGGCCACCAGTCGCGGTTGGCGGATCCCTTCACCGCCGTGCTTCCGGTGGCGCGCCCGCTGAACGGACAGACTCCCAGATCCGTCATTCCGCTGCTTCCCCGATAGCTGATTCACTTTTTTGTTCCTAGCACGCCATCGCAGGCCCCGCCGATGAAGTCATCCATCGTCACAGTCGAAGGGCCTGAGCTGTCTCTCTCCGTATCACATCCGTCTTCTTGTTCAGGGAAATGGGCGCAGCGGTCTGTTAGTGAAACTCTGCCTGATGCTGTTGCATCGCCGCCTGCGATCTGGAGCTGCCACCTCCCGGCGAACCACGCCCTGTGACTTATGTCACCCCAGGGCGTCGCATTTCATGGATGAGCAGGGGCCGATCCCGGTAGCAAAAGGAGGGTTCCAGCCTTGGAGCCATGCTGGGTCATGCCGATGGATCGCCCGATCGCTGACGAACACGCCTCCGGTCCGGGGCGAGGCTCCGGGGAGCGTCGCCGCGAGCGGCGCTGGCATCGCCTCTGGCGGGGCTCGCCGGCTTGCCACGGTGGAGGCCCCTCGATCTCGCCGGGAAGGGGGGAGGTCACCGTGGCTCTGCTGGGCATGCCCAACACCGGCAAGTCCACCGTGTACAACCGACTGACCGGGGGCAACGCCCATATCGCCAACTGGCCGGGGCTGACGGTGGATCTGCTGCGGGGGGCAATGCCGCGTGACCGCCGCGGTCAGCCTTACACCCTGGTGGATCTGCCGGGCATCCACGATCTTTCCGGCAGCAGTGAGGACGAGGCGGTCGTGCAGCGCTTCCTGCGGAACACTCCGCCGGATCTGATCCTGGTGGTGATCAACGCCAGCCAGATCAGCAGCCAGCTGCGGCTGGCCCTTCAGGTGCAACAGCTGGGCATCCCCATGGTGCTGGCGCTCAACATGAGCGATGAGGCGCGCCGCCTCGGGATCCGTATCGACCACGACCGGCTTGCCGGGGCCCTGCAGGTGCCGGTGCATGCGATCAGTGCCAAGCGCAAGCAGGGCATCCACGAGCTGATCGATGCGCTCCACCAGTGCGGCGAGCGGCCTGCCCGATCCGGCAGCCGCGCCCGCGACGGCAGCGCCGCGGATCTTCTGAAGGACAACCACGATTCTGACGCTGCCCTCGACACCCTGGTGCGGGACTGCGTTCAGCTGCCGGAGCGCCTGCGCAATCCCGTCACGAGAAAGGTCGACCGCATCCTGCTCAATCCGGTGGCGGGGCTGCTGCTCTTCCTGGGGATCGTGCTGGCGATGTTCCAGCTGCTCTATGCGGTCGGAGCCCCTCTGCAGGATCTGCTGGGGAGTGTCATCGACTGGATTCAGGCGGTGCTGCTCGATCCTGCACTGGTGGCGATGGGCGCACCGACGTTCGTGCGCGATTTCCTGATCGAGGGGGTGTGGATGGGAGTGGGAACGGTGGCCACCTTCCTGCCGATCATCTTTCTCTTCTATCTCATCCTCGCCGTGGTGGAGGACTCGGGATATCTGCCGCGGGCCGCTTTCCTGATGGATGGATTCATGCGCTGGCTGGGCCTCGATGGCCGCGCCTTCGTGCTGCAGGTGATGGGATTCGGCTGCAATGTGCCTTCGATCCTCGGTACGCGCGTGATCCGCGATCGGTCGATGCGACTGCTGGCGATGCTCTGCATTCCCTTCGCCCTGTGTCAGGCCCGACTGACCGTGTTTCTGTTCATGGCCGATGTGTTCTTCCCCAGACCCTGGTGGGCGCCTGGGCTGGTGGTGTTCGGCTTCTATCTGATGAGTTTCCTGGCCGTGGTGATCACCGGGCTGATCTTCAAGCGGGCCTATCCCAACCGTGAAGCCTTCCTGCTGGAGCTGCCCCCTTACCGGAGTCCGAGCCTCACCACCATCCTGCGCCGCGCCTGGACCGCGATGCTGAATTTCCTTGTCACCACACGGGTGTTCATCGTGGGTGGTGCTGCCGCCATCTGGTTGCTCACGCATCTGCCGCCCGGTGCTGTGCAGGGATCGGGACAGACCATCGCGGATGTCATCGGCAATGTCTTTCAACCCGTGCTGGCTCCGATCGGCATGAATCCGGCCCTCACGGTGTCGTTGTTCTTCGGCTTCATCGCCAAGGAAATCCTGCTGGGGGCGATGGCGGTGATCTACGCCACCAGCGAAAGCGACCTGGGCGGAGTGATTCAGGGGATGATCACACCGTTACAGGCACTGAGCTTCATGACTTTTGTGCTCCTCTACACCCCTTGCCTCGGCACGGTGGCGGTTCAGCTGCAGGAATCGAAGAGTCGTGGGTTTGTGTTTCTCTCGGTGCTCTGGTCCCTGGTGCTGGCCTGGCTGATGGCCCTTCTGGTGTATCAGGGAGGACACCTCCTGATCGGCTGAGTGCGGATCAGGGCTGGACGCTCACATCCAGCTCGGCCGCATGTTCATGGCGGATCATGAACTCCAGAATGCCACAGGAGACATGCAGGATTCCTCCCGGTTTGCCTCGCCGGAGGATTTCAAGCTGAGCTCCTGGCCTGATCCCCATGGCCAGAAGTCGATTGCGAAGGACAGAATCGTCGGGGAGGCCTGTGACGCGCAG
>CAZVPB010000001.1:0-34633 GCA_964628165.1 uncultured Cyanobium sp. | reverse complement strand
TCTACAAGAAGGTGCTCGGCGTGGTGGGGCTCGGCAAGATCGGCTCCCACGTGGCCCGGGTCGCCCTCGCCATGGGGATGGAGGTGCGGGCCTACGACCCCTTCGTGTCGCCGGAGCGGGCCCAGCAGATGCAGGTGAAGCTGCTGCCCCTCGCCCAGCTGTTCGCCGAGGCCGACTTCGTCTCTCTCCACCTGCCCCGCACCCCGGACACCGAGAACCTGGTGAACGCCGAGCTGCTGCGCACCATGAAGCCCACCGCCAGGCTGGTGAACTGCGCCCGCGGCGGCATCGTCGACGAGAGGGCCCTGGCCGAAGCGGTGGAGCAGGGGGTGATCGCCGGCGCCGCCCTCGACGTCTACGCCGTGGAGCCCCTGCCGGCGGATTCCCCCCTGCGCGGGGTGCCGGAGCGGCTCATCCTCACCCCTCACCTCGGCGCCTCCACCGCCGAGGCCCAGGAGAACGTGGCGGTGGATGTGGCGGAGCAGATCCGCGACGTGCTGCTGGGTCTGCCGGCCCGCAGCGCCGTGAACATCCCCGGCCTCACCTCGGAGGTGATGGACCGCCTCAAGCCCCATCTGGAGCTCTCCGAGACCCTCGGCCAGCTGCTCAGCCAGCTCGCGGGCGGCTCCATCAGCGAACTGGAGGTGCGGCTGCAGGGCGAGTTCGCCACCCTCCCCGCCCAGCCCCTGGTGGTGGGAGCCCTCAAGGGGGTGCTCTCCACCGCCCTGGGCGACAGCATCAACTACGTGAACGCCACCCTCGAGGCCCGCGACCGGGGCATCCACGTGCTCGAGGTGAAGGACGAATCGAGCCGCGACTTCGCCGGCGGGTCGCTGCAGCTCCGCTCGCGGGGCTCCCGCGGCAACCACAGCGTCACCGGCGCGGTGTTCACCGACGGCGAGCTGAGGATCATCACCATCGACGATTTCCCGGTGAACGTGGCCCCGAGCCGTCACATGCTCTTCACCCGGCACCGCGACATGCCCGGCATCATCGGCCGGCTCGGCTCCCTGCTGGGCGAGCACAACGTCAACATCGCCTCGATGCAGGTGGGCCGCCGCATCGTGCGTGGCGACGCCGTGATGGTGCTCAGCCTCGACGATCCGATCCCCCCCAGCCTGCTGGCCACCATCCACGCCATCGAGGGAATCCAGGAAGCCCACCCCGTCACCCTCTGAAGCGGTGGACTGGTGGCGCCTGGAGATGGGGTGTCCTCCGGAGCTGGAGGAGTCCCTGCTCTGGAAGCTGCGCGGCCTCGGGGTGAGCCGCCTGGCGGTGGGCCACCGGCCCGGGAAGCCGGACGAGGCCTTGCTCACGGCCTGGCTTCCCGCCGATGACTGGCCCGAGGACCGCCGCCGGGACCTGGAGGAGGCCCTGGCGCCGCTGGCCGCCCCCTTCGGCCTCGAGCCTCCCGCCCCCGCCTGGTGCCGCCAGCCCGAGGAGGACTGGAGCCTCAGCTGGAAGCGGCACTGGCGCCCCGATCCGGTGGGCGAGCGGCTGCTGATCCTCCCCGCCTGGCTGGAACCGCCGGCGGAGCAGGCGGGCCGGCTGGTGATCCGCATGGACCCCGGCAGCGCCTTCGGCACCGGCAGCCATCCCACCACCCGCCTGTGCCTGGAGGCGCTCGAACGGTGGCTGGCCGCCGACGGGGCCACCTCCCTGCCGGCGGCGCCGCGGCTGGCCGATCTGGGCTGCGGCAGCGGCATCCTCGGCCTGGCCGGTCTGCGGCTCGGCGCGGCCAGCCTGGCGGCGGTGGACACCGACCCCCTGGCGGTGCGGGCCACCCGTGCCAACGCCGCCCTCAACGGCCTGGCGGCGGAAGGGGCAGGCGCGCCCGTGCAGGTGGCCGAGGGGTCGGTGGAGGCGCTGGCGGAGCTGCTCGGGGGGCGGCCCGCGGACCTGTTGCTGTGCAACATCCTCGCCCCGGTGATCGAGGCCCTCGCCCCCTCCTTCGAGCGGCTGCTGGCCCCCCGGGGCGTGGGGCTGCTCAGTGGACTGCTGGTGGAGCAGGCAGAGCCCCTCGCCGGGCTTCTCGCCCGCTGGGGCTGGCACGCCGAGCTGTCGGAACGCCAGCGGGGATGGGCGCTGCTCACGATCCGCCGGGGCGTTCCGGGCGCTTCCGATGTCGCATAAGTCACGCTGATCCGTGCCCTGGCTTTGATCGGACTTCACTGCCTGCATCCTGGAAATCGGCGGAAACAGGGCTCAGCGGATGTAGGAAGGGCGGGTCCTTCAGGTGCCGCCAGGGCGCCTGTGAGCTCCAACCCCTTCTCCATGGCTTCCTACAAGGTCACCCTCATCAACGAGAGCGAAGGCCTCAACAAGACCATCGAGGTGCCTGACGACCAGTACATCCTCGACGCCGCCGAAGAACAAGGCATCGACCTGCCCTACTCCTGCCGCGCCGGAGCCTGCTCCACCTGCGCCGGCAAGCTCACCTCCGGCACCGTCGACCAGTCCGACCAGAGCTTCCTCGACGACGACCAGATCGAAGCCGGTTTCGTGCTCACCTGTGTGGCCTACCCCACCTCCGACTGCACCATCACCACCCACGCCGAGGAAGAGCTCTACTGAGCCCCCGTCGACCTCGACAGGTTCCTCTTCCGGCTGCCACCCTGCGGGGTGGCTTTTTTGTTTGTGTCGGCCCTTGGAAGATCCCGTGCAGGTCCTGCTGGAGCCCGGCAGCGAGCACACCAGCCCGGGCGGGCAGTCCACCTACCGCATCCTGGGGCCCTGCTGCCGGCTCTACGACCGTGAGGACCTTCCCTGGCCCTGCTGCCGCATCGCCTGGCGCAGCAAGGAGCCCAGCTGGCGCCGGATCGGCCGCCGCTTCGTCCCCGACCTGGCGGCGCGGCGCTGCCCTTCCTACGCGGTGGAGCTGCTGCAGCCGGGCTCGCGTCCCACCCGCACGGTGGTGACTTTCTTCGCCCAGCGCCTCGCCCCCTCCCTGCAGGAATGGTGGTACAGCCGCCTGCCGGCCTCCCAGGAGGCGGCGAACGTGGCGCCGCCCGCCCCCCGTGCCGCCGACGAAAAAACCGCCGGAACCCAGGAGGCGGCCTGAGCTCCGGCGGTTGGCGGGGCCGGCGGGAGGCCGCCCCTCGGGAAAGGCGGGATCAGAAGTAGACCTTGCCGCCGCCCCACTGTTGTCCCTGCACCTTGGGTGCCACGAGGATGTAGCCGGCGATCAGCCGCAGATCGTCCTCGTCCAGGTTCCGCATCTTCACGAAGACGTCGCTGCTCTTGAGGCTGGGGTGCACCTCGGAGATGCTGTATTCCCCGTCATAGGAGGTGGGGTCCTTCATGAAGTCCACCAGGGCCGCCACCGAGTCGCGGGGAGGCGTGGCCTTGGCGAGGGTCTCGAGGTCGAGACCCACGTTCTGGTTGGTCTTGGTGATCCCCCCGGCGTGGCAGGTGCCGCAGCTGTTGTTGAAGATCGTGCGGCCGGCCTTCACCTCCGTTTCGCTGAAGGTGATCGTGCCGCCGTCCGGACCTGCCGGCACGGTGAGGCTCTCGGCATCCCAGCGGGCTGCGGCGGCGGGTCCGGCGAAGCCCACCAGCAGGGCCAGGGGGATGACCAGCAGGAGCCGGAGGAGGGGACGGACAGCCGAGCGGAGGAAGGGGGCCATGGGAGAAGCCGGAAGGATGGCGGCGGGGCCGCGTCTGTGACCTTGTATCACGGGAGACGGGTCCACCGGATCGGAACCGGGTGAACTGTTGCAGGCACCACCGGAGCAGGTGGCGGAGGCCCTTCAGGCGGCGGCGCCCACCTGGAGTTCGAGGAAGTCCCGGGCCACGCGCGTCGCCGGGAAGATCGCCCGCGCCTCCGCCACCAGATCGTCGGGAGTGACGGCGTTGCCGGGCATGTAGCGGGGGCTGAGGTGGGTGATGACCAGCTCCCTGACCCCCGCCGCCAGGGCCGTCTGGGCGGCCATGGTGCTGGTGGAGTGCTGCCGCTGGATGGCGAGCTGGGCCTCGCCGTGGGCGAAGGTGGCCTCGTGGATGAGCAGATCCGCGCCCCGCGCCAGCTCCACGGCCGCCTCGCAGAAGACCGTGTCGGTGCAGTACACGAGGCTGCGCCCCGGCTGCGGCGGCCCGCAGAGGCTCTCGCCATGGATCACGCGCCCGTCCTCGAGGGTGATGCTGCCGCCGGCCTTGAGCCGGGCGTACACCGGTCCGGGGGGGATGCCCAGCGCCCGGGCCCGTTCCACGTCGAAGTGCCCGGGACGGGGCTTCTGATCCACCCGGTAGGCGTAGGCGGGCACACGGTGATCGAGCGGGGCGCAGCGCACCGTCAGGTCGCCGTCGTCGAGCAGCACCGCGCCGGAGGCGGCCGCCTCACGCACCCGGTGGATGCGGAGCGGATAGGCGATGCGGGTGGAGGTGCTGCGCAGCACTCCTTCGAGATAGGTGGCGAGGCGGTCCGGCCCGTAGAGGTCGAGGCCCTCGCTGCAGGCCCCCGCCAGACCGAGGCTCGCCAGCAGGCCCGGCAGCCCGAAGACGTGGTCGCCGTGCATGTGGCTGATGAAGATCCGGCGCAGCTGCGACACCCGCAGGGCGCTGCGCAGGAACTGGTGCTGGGTGGCCTCGCCGCAGTCGAAGAGCCACAGCTCCGCCCGCTGAGGCAGGCGCAGCGCCACTGCCGACACATTGCGCGCACGGGTGGGAACGCCTGAGCTCGTGCCCAGGAAGGTGACCTCCACGGCCGATGCCTCATCCCCGGTCTCTGGAGCCGCATGCTGCCACGCGGGCCGGCGGGGCGGTCGGTGGACCGGCCGGCCGGGCGCCGCTGGTGGGGGGCTTGCGCCCTGGCCACAATGAGGCGCCTTCGACGAGGGCCTGCTTCGTGTCCTTTCCCTCCAGCGGATGGCGCCTCGGTCTTCCGCTCACCCTCCTGCCCGCCGCCGTCGCCCTGCATGCCCCGCTCCAGGCCCGCGGGCCGGAGCCGGTGGTGCGGGTCCTGCTCAAGGAAGCCCCCGTGCTGGAGGTGGGGGTGGCCGGATCCGCCCCTCTGCAGCTGCGCGATGACGGCGGCCGTTCCCTGCTCGAGATCCGGCCCGGTCAGCGGATGCGCCTGAGGACCGCCGGGGGCGGCCTGCAGGCCGAGCTGGTATCCGGGGGCGGGGGGGGCAAGGTGGTGCCGCTGCCGGTGCGGCAGGCCTGGATCGACCCGAAGCCGGGCTCCGGATCGTTGCTGCTCCTCGAGAACCGGCGCTACCGGGGCCGGCTGAAGCTCCTGCCCGACGGCCGCGAGCTGCAGGCGATCAACGTGGTCGGTCTCGAGACCTATCTCCCCAGCGTGGTGGGCAGCGAGATGCCCGCCAGCTGGCCCCAGGCCGCCCTGCGCGCCCAGGCGGTGGCGGCCCGCACCTATGCCCTGCGCCAGCGCAAGCCCGCCGCCCCCTTCGACCTCAAGGCCACCGTCGCCAGCCAGGTGTACAAGGGCGTGGAGTCGGAGACCCCCTCCACGCGCCAGGCCGTGGCCAGCACCCGTTCCCAGGTGCTCATGCACGGTTCCTCCCTGATCGACGCCGTGTTCCACAGCAGCAGCGGCGGCGTCACCGAGAACAGCGGCGAGATCTGGACCCGCCAGGTGCCCTACCTGGTGAGCGTGCCCGACTTCGATGACGCCAGCCCGGTGCGCCAGTGGGAGAAGCGGCTCGAGCCCGCCGATCTGCGCAAGGCGTTCCCGGAGCTGGGCGGCATCACCGACATCGACGTGCTGCGCACCTCCGGTTCCGGCCGGGTGCAGCTGGCCCGCGTGAGCGGACCGGGCGGAGCCAAGGTGATCAAGGGGGCGGAACTGCGCAAGCGGCTCGGTCTGCGCAGCACCCTGGTGAAGTTCCGCTTCGAGGCTCCCGGGCCGGGCCCGGTGCCAATGGATTCCAGGACCGCTTCGGCGGTGGCGCCTGTGCCCCTGCCGGTCCTGCCCGACGTCCTGCCGGCCGGCCCCTACGGAGCCATCGCCCGGGCGGTCCGGCGGGAGACCCTGCCGTCGCTGGTGGCGCAGGGACGCGGGTTCGGCCATGGCGTCGGGATGAGCCAGTGGGGGGCCTACGGCCTCGCGCAGCGCGGCCGCAGCCACGAACAGATCCTGCAGCACTTCTACCGCGGCGTCGTCGTCCGCCCCTACACCGGTCGGTGAACGGCCCCGCCGCCGTCGCCGGGGAGGTGGCGGACCTTCTCCTCGAGGCGGCGCTGCGGCAACCCCACCGCCCCCTCGGCCTGGCCACCGGGCGCACCATGGAGCCCGTCTACGCGGCCCTCTCCCGCCGCTTCGGCGCCCTCCCTTCGCCCCAGGCGGAGCGGGTCCGGCGTGGCTGGCTCAGCTTCAACCTCGATGAATACGTGGGCCTCGGTCGCGACGACCCGCGGGGGTTCACCGGGGTGATGGACCGGCTGCTGGTGCGGCCGCTCGGGCTGGATCCGGAGCGGGTGCGGCTGCCCCGGGGGGATGCGGCCGATCCGGCCGCGGAGGCGGACCGCTATGCCGCCGAGCTCGAGAGCCATGGCGGCATCGGCGTGCAGCTGCTGGGCCTGGGCCTCAACGGCCATGTGGCCTTCAACGAACCGCCCAGCGGACCGGCGACGCGCTGCCGCTGCGTGCGGCTGAGGCGCAGCACCCGCGAACAGAACGCGGCGGACTTCGGCGGGGATCCCGACGCCGTGCCGGAGCGGGCGATCACCCTCGGCCTGGCGGAGATCCTCGCGGCGGAGCGGATCTTGCTGGTGGTCACGGGCGCCGCCAAGGCGGAGGTGCTGCGTCGTGCCCTGGGGGAGCCCCCCACCCCGCAGCTGCCGGCCAGCTGGCTTCAGCGCCATCCCGCCCTGGAGCTCTTCACCGACGCGGCGGCGCGGGGGGAGGCCGAACGCCGATAGGTTGGGGAGGTGCCCGTCGGAGGCGGCCCATGGCGGGTTCCGATCCGCAGCAGGGAATCAGCCGCCGCCAGGTGCTGCGCCTGGCCAGCCTCGCCGCCGGCAGCGCCGCCCTCTCGGTGGGGTGCGGTTCCGGAGCCACAGGCCGGCCCCCCGCCTCCACCCCGCAGCCGGCGCCCCCCTCCCACAAGGCGGCCGTGAGCAGGGTCGTGCTCATCCGCAGCGAGGACCGGGTGCGCGGCACCCGCGCCGCCATCGAGGCGCTCCGGCCCGCCGGCCTGGCCGGCCGCACCGTGTTCCTCAAGCCCAACTACAACACCGGCGATCCGGCCCCTGCCGCCACCGACACGGCCCTGCTGGAGGCGCTGGTGGGGGAGCTCCGGAACGCGGGCGCCGCCTCGATCACGGTGGGGGACCGTTCCGGCATGGCCGACACCCGCCGGGCCATGGAGGCGAAGGGGGTGTTCCGGCTGGCGGACCGTCTCGGGCTCGAGGCGCTGGTGCTCGATGAGCTGGAACGGGACGACTGGCAGCTGGTGGCGGCGGAGGGCACCCACTGGCCCCAGGGGTTCGCCTTCGCCCGGCCGGCGCTGGAGGCGGGAGCCGTGGTGAACACCTGCTGCCTCAAGACCCACCGCTTCGGCGGCCACGTCACCCTTTCGCTGAAGAACACGGTGGGGCTGGTGGCCAAGACCCTGCCCGGCGAGTCCCACAACTACATGGGGGATCTCCACTCCTCACCCCACCAGAGGCTCATGATCGCGGAGATCAACCAGGCCTATTCCCCCGCCCTCGTGCTGCTCGACGGGGTGGAGGCGTTCGTGAGCGGCGGCCCCGAGTCGGGGCGGAAGGTGCGGCCCGGGGTGATCCTGGCCGGCACCGACCGGGTGGCCGTGGATGTGGTGGCGATCGCCCTGCTGCGGTCCCTGGGCACGACACCTGAGGTCGCCCGGGGTTCGATCTGGCGGCAGGAACAGATCGAGCGGGCCGTGGAACTCGGCCTGGGGGCGGCCGGGGCGGAGCAGATCGAGATCGTGACGGTGGACCGGGCCGGCCAGGCTCTTGCCGACGACCTCCGCAGGATCATCGCCGCCTGAGCCGGCATCGACCGCCGCCCGCCGGCTCCATCACCCCGCCGGGCAGGCCGGCAGTCCCGCCTCGAGCAGGTCCAGCGCGGCGGCGGGGGTGGGGGCGCGCATCAGGTCGTGGCGCAGCTGCGCCGCTCCCGGAAAGCCGGCGCAGGTCCATCCCATGTGCTTGCGGGCGATCAGCAGCCCGTGGTCCCCCTTCTCCGCCACGAGGGCCCGCAGCTGATCGGCCGCCAGCCGCAGGCGCTCCTCCATGCCGGGGGTGGGGGGCACCGGCCGGCCCCTGAGCGCCGCGTCGATCTGGCCCACCAGCCAGGGGGCCCCCATCGTGCCGCGGCCCACCATCACCCCGTCGGCACCGGTGGTCTCCAGGCAGCGCAGGGCGTCGGCGGGGGTGCGGATGTCGCCGTTGGCGATCACCGGGATCCGCAGCGCCCGCTTCACCCGGGCGATGGCGCCCCAGTCGGCCTGCCCCCGGAAGGCCTGCTCGCGGGTGCGGCCATGGAGCGTGAGCAGCTGGGCGCCGGCGTTCTCCAGACGGCGGCACCAGCCCACCGGATCGGCCTCACCGCCGCACCACCCCAGGCGGGTCTTCACGGTGACGGGGATGGACACGGCGCCGGCCACGGCCGCCACGATGCGGCAGGCCAGATCGGGATCGCGGATCAGGCCGCTGCCGCCCCCCTTGCGGGCGATCTTCCGCACCGGGCAGCCCATGTTGATGTCGATCAGGAAGGCCCCCAGCGCCTCGGCCCGCCGGGCCGCCTCCACCATCGGCGCCGGCCGGTGGTCGAACAGCTGCACGCCGACCGGCCCGCTCTCCGCGGCCAGCTGCTCCACCTTCTTCACGCCGTGGCCGAGCTCCAGGCTGGTGGCGTTCACCATCTCGGTGAACAGCAGGGCGTCGGCGCTCCAGCGCCGCACCAGGCTGCGGAACACCCGGTCGGAGACGCCCGCCAGAGGCGACTGCAGCACCCGGCAGCGCAGCTGACGGGACGTGCCGTTGCCGGGCAGGGTGAG
The DNA here is from genome assembly GCA_964628165.1 of uncultured Cyanobium sp. Classification (GTDB taxonomy): domain Bacteria; phylum Cyanobacteriota; class Cyanobacteriia; order PCC-6307; family Cyanobiaceae; genus Cyanobium. The sequence goes on along the minus strand of CAZVPB010000001.1, from coordinate 25,652 downwards.
CGGTTCGGACACCATCACTCAGTCGCTCTCTCCTTCGGAGATCGAGGAGGCGTATTTCGCCAGCGTTTCGGCCTCGCTCAGCTTGAGAGTGGGGTCGGCGAAGTTGTAATAGCCGGGTTTGTGGTCGAAGTAGATCTCCTCGGTGAAGGTCACATCGCCGAGATCGTCGAACAGGCCCGCCGGCAGGAAATAGAGATCCTTGGCCCGGGCCTTCCAGAACAGATGGCTGCCGCACCGCCGGCAGAACCCCCGCTGGGCCCATTCCGAGGAGTCGAAGACGCTGACTTCGTCCATCGGGGTGATGTCCACGGCGGAGGTGGCGAAGCCCAGGGCCGGTCCTCCCCCCCAGCGGCGGCACATGCCGCAGTGGCAGGCGTCGAGGTGGGAGGGCGGTTCCGCAACGGTGAGGCGGATGACGCCGCACAGGCAGCGGCCCTGCAGTGAAGAAGACATGGACTTCGGCCTCTCTGCGGTGAAGCAAGCCTAGGAGTTCCGTCTCAGCAGGTCGGTCACGGGCGGATCGCATCATGGTGTTGCGGTCCCAGTCGTGGGCAATCCCCATGTCCATCACCGTCAGCTACCCGGGACGCGCGTGTCTGCTGGGCGAACACTGCGACTGGGGCGGGGGCTCCAGCCTCGCCGTACCCCTTGCTCAGGGGATTCACGTCACAGCTGAGGCTGCTCAGTGTGACCTGATTGCGCAGTCCACGCTCGAAGGCCGCCTCCTGGAGGGGCGCTGGAGCATCGAAGGCTCAGTGGATCGGGGAGGCGGGCAGCTGCGCTTTGTCCCCGCTGCCGTCGTCGCCCTGCGGTCCCGGGGGATCGTGGTGCCACCCGTTCGGTTGACGATCACATCGGATCTGCCTCCTGGCAGGGGTTTTTCCTCCTCCGCTGCGTTCTGCCTCAGTGTGGTGGATGCGTTGGCCCGGCATGCTGGTTGCAGCCTGGAAAAAATCCCGCTTGCTGGGATCGCCACACAGGTGGAACGAGACCTCCTGGGAGTGGCATGCGGACAGCTCGACCCGCTCGCATGTGTAGCAGGAGGGCCGGTATTGCTTCGATGGGATGGTGAAGGCTTGGTCTCGATGGAACACATCGAACCGAAGAGCACGCTTTATCTGGTCCTCAGCTCTCTTGGTGCACCACGAGATACTCCTTCCATCCTGCGCACACTGCAGGAGAATTTCTACAACGAACCGTCCACGCCACATGATCCGATGGCCGTTGCCGCGGTAAAGTGGGCACTGACGACCTTCGCTGCCGAGGCGGAGATGGGAGCCAGGGCGTTGAACCATGGCAATCTTGTGGCCCTGGGTCAATCGATGAATCGTTGCCAGGATGCCTACGACCGCATGGCTTCCTGTCTGCCCGCGCTCCGAGCACCATCCCTCCAAAGGGCTGTGGAAGGTCTGCAGAAGTGCGGAGCGCTCGGGGCGAAGTTCAGCGGTGCAGGGGGTGATGGCAGTGTCCTCTCATTGCATGCGGATCAAGCCGGCGCTGAGCATGCACAGGCATGGTTGAGTGGGGAGATCGGAGTGAGTCCATGGATCTTCAAGATCGGGGCACCTGAGAAGCCATCTGACACGGGGCATCCTCACGGAAGTTCTGCTTTCATGGCCAACTGATCCGTCCCGGATCGAATTCCCTTTTCACATGCATCATCATCATGATGGTAAGCAGGGCGAGTCCACTCCGCAGATGCAAATCCGGGTATTCTCTGGTTTCCTTCATCAATACCCCGCTCGAAAAAGATCCCCTCTGAAGTGGAGAGACTGGGGCGGGAATGCGACGGCATGGCAGGGGCTGAAGAGTTGCTTTTCCCGGATTTTCAACCCTGGCAAGGGTGGGCTGGGGCTGGCCTGGGAACTTGTCTGGAGCACGGCCGGCAACCCGAACACATCCCATCACCCTCGTCCACGGGAAGCCTCGGAGCGGTCCTGGCCTGGGGCACCACTGATGACACCGTTTCCGGGCGTCGCGGGGCTGTCCGCGCCAGGTGCAGACTGGTGATGAGAGCGGCCCCCAACCACCGTGCCGCGAAAAGCAAGCCGTCACTGCCCGGGATGAGACCGATGCTTCACCGTATTCAGTGCTTCGCCCTTCACCGCTTCGCCATTCTCGGAATTGCGGTCGGCTTCTGTTCTGCCCTGACTGCCACCGCACAGACCCTCGCCCCCTCCACCCTCTCTCCCCTGCAGTGCAAGGGCGATGCTCTCGTACCACTGATGGCCATCAACCCCAGGCCATTGCTGGAGCTGCGGTATGCCAGTCCCTACAACTTTATGGGTGAGGTCCTCTATGACCAACCTGTGGCGCGGCTGCGTTGTCCCGTCGCCCTTGCGCTCCAGCAGGTGCAGCGGGATCTCGCGCGTGAGGGGCTTGGTCTGAAGGTGTGGGATGCCTATCGGCCCCTGAGCGTTCAGGAGAGGATGTGGCAGAAGATCAGGGATCCCCGCTACGTCTCGGATCCCTCAGTGAATGCCGGTCGCCATACCCGGGGCACGGCCGTTGACGTGACGCTGGTTGACCGGAGGGGCAAGCCGTTGGTGATGCCCTCCGACTTCGATGATTTCAGTGCGGTTGCCCATGTCGGCAGTTCCTTGGCCACGACAGAGCAGGCGGCCCATGCCCGTCGACTGCGGGAGGCGATGGAACGGCGTGGTTTCGTGGCCTTTCCTACTGAATGGTGGCATTTTGACTGGAAGGACTGGAAGTCCTTGCCACCGGTTCGATGACTCGGACCTGCGTGGGAACTCACACGCTTACCATCGCATAGCAGCTCTTTCCTTACATGACTCATGCCATGCTCGGGGGCGGCGACTACGACCGCTTCAGCGCACCTCAGCTCCAGGATGCCGCCGCCCTTCAGGACATGGTGTCGACTGCCGCGGATCGCATCGTGCCTGATTCCAGCAAGGGGGCTGTTGTCATTGCAGACTATGGATGTGCCCAAGGGATGGCAACTGCACCGCTGATCCGAAGTTCCGTGGAGCGGATTCGTGCCCGGGCTTTTCAGGTTCCCATCCACGTCATACACAATGATGTTCTCCTGAACGACTGGGCAGGCCTTTTTGAGGCGCTGCGAGGCGAAGGCAGTTATCTCGGGGTGAACGGTGGGCCCATCACTCCGATGACAGCGGCATGCTCCTTCTACCAGCCCGTCATGCCTCCGGGGCTGCTCAATCTCGGGCTGAGCTTTGCTGCGCTTCAGTGGCTCGAGCGACCAGGTCCCGCGTCTGCAGGCACAGCGCTGTTCTTTGATCAACTTGCAGGCGCAGAGGCCCTGGAGATGGCTAACCAGGCCCATCAGGACTGGAGTCACTTCCTCATGTTGCGGGCCCTCGAACTCGCGCCGGGGGGATCCCTTGTTCTCGACATGATGGGGCGCCATGACCTGGGTCCTGCAACGGGACACACCCTGTGGGCCCACATCCGGAACATCGCTGAGGATCTGGTTTCCGAAGGCCGGATCGCACCGGAACGCCTGGAGGGGTACGTTTTTCCCGTCTATGAGCGAACGCTCGAGGAAGTGCGCCGCCCCTTTTCTGAGGGACTGGGAGCCCATCTCCACCTGGAACAGCTTGCGTTGCGCGACTCGCAGCCTCCTGCCTGGAGGCGATTCCGCGCCGATGGCGATCTCGATGCCTTCGTGAAGGATTTCGTGGGCTTCGTGCGCGCCTTCAGCGAGCCGAGTCTCAAGGCGGCCCTTGACCCGGCGGGAGGAGGGGCGATCGAAGAGCTCTACCACCGGCTCGAACGGCATGTCCGCGCCACCCCCGAGGCGTTCGACTTCACGGTGCATGTGATCAGTGCGCTGATCTCACGCCAGGGCCCCTGAACGCTGACCGTGCACCGCCAGGGCCAGGGCGGTGAGGGTGGGGTTCACCAGGAGCCGGGTGGGGATCACGGCATTGCCGGCGATTTCCACGCCCTCGAAGCCATGGAGTGCGCCGATCCGGTCCGTGACCGACGTGCCGTCGTCGGCCCCCATCCGGCAGGAACCCATCAGGTGAGCTGTGCCCGGCGCGGACCAGGTGGGCTCGCAGCCGCGCCGCACGCGACCGAGACCGCCGATCAGGTCGAGCACATCGCGTTCGATGGCGTCCAATCGCTCCTGATCAGCAGGTCTGATCGGCACGTCGAAGTGCACCGTTCCGCTGTCGTCCACCCACATTCGGTTGTCGGGATGGGGATCGATCGGGCCGAACGCCTGGATCTCCACCAGGCGATGGGGAGGCACCGCCAGATCGGAAGGGTCCACAGGCAGGGGATTGGTGTCCCGCAGCACCATCACGAACCAGGGATGGGCGGATGTGGCAGGGATCCCCAGCCGGGGCAGGGGATCATCGTCGGCGACGGCCGTCTGTCCCTCATCCAGGACCACCTGGGTCGCCAGGACCGGATGAAAGGACAGATGGCGTCCGATCGCTGGAGCGGTGATCCCGGATCGCCACAGGAGAAGTGGGGCGTCCAGGGCTCCGGTGGCCAGCACCACGTGGCGGGTGGGGTGGAGGGTTCCGTCCACCCACACCCCCTTCACCTGATTCCCCTCCAGCTCGAGGCGGTCGGCCGTGCCGCTCAGCTGCGCCACCGGGCCGGACCCTGCCGCAAGGACATCGGCGGGACCGGTGTAGTGGATGTTGTGGGGACCGAGTCGGCGTCCGGCGAGGGGCAGGGGGGTGAGGCTGCGCCCCTGATCCGCCAGGGTCGTCCCCAGGGCCGCACGGATGAGCGAGGCACGGCGGCTGTCGGCGAACTCCTCCCGGCGTACATCCAGGTAGCCCTCCACCTGCCGGTAGGACTCCTCCCATTCCGGTTCCGAGAGCTGCTCAGGCCGGTCCAGGCCGGCGGTGGCCCTGGGGCAGTTGTTGGTCCAGAGGATGCCACTGCCGCCAACGACCGCGCTGGTGTAGGCCCCGGGCAGGGCCGGGGCGGGGGCTTCCGGATCGAGATAGGTCACGTAGCGATCGACGGTCGCGAACCACCCGTCCGGATCGTTGCGGGATTCGGCCAGGTTGCGCAGGTGGGAACCGGGAGGGTCGCTCACCGCCCGCCCCCGCTCGATGATCAGTACCCTGCGACCGGCATCAGCGAGGGTCCGGGCCACGCAGGCTCCCGTCAGCCCGTTGCCGATGATGATGTCGTCCCAATGCGCCATGGTCATCTGACGACTTTTCTGAAGCTATCGCTTCATGAAGAGTCTCGATGGGGCTGTGTCAGGGTCGTTGCCATCCCTCAGGGGCCGATCGGATGTCAGATCGTTCAGCCATGGTCTGGCCCCGGGGCAGCAGGCTCCGAATCTTCGCGGGTGCCTGTGCCATCGCGCTGGGACTGGGGGTGGTGCGGTTTGATTTCGCGGCCCTGGGCCGCCAGATGCTGGAATCCGGCTGGGTCGAGCCTCGGGCCATCGGCCGCCTGGCGGGTCTCAATCTTGCCGGATATGTCCTCGGATGCATCCACCAGACCCAGATCCGCAACGACACTGGCCTGAGGCGTGTGATGGGTCTCTCTCTGGCAGTGACCGTGGCCTCCCTGTGGCTGGAAGCCCTGGGTCTGAGCGGATGGTGGCAGGGTCTCTGGAGACTGCTGGCGGGCTGGGCCTCGGGATGCCTGATGGCAGGGGTTCCTGGCCTGGCGCTGCGGGGTCTGAGCGGTAACCGGCGCCGCCGAGGGACGGCTCTGGTGATGGTGGGTGCCGGACTGGGTGCCGTGGTGGGAGCGTTTGCGATCGGCACGTTCGCACCGCGTTCCGCTTCCATGGCCTGGGTGGTGCTGGCGGTGTTGGCCTCTCTGCTGGCGATCCCGGTTGCCCTGCTGCTTCGAAGTCCGGCGGGGGGGAGCGCACACCTGCCGGGCCCCTCCACCACGGAACCACGGGGCCTTGACGATGGCATGAGCGCTGCAGGAACCGGCGGGAGAGCACGTTCGCTCCGAGCCCTGACCTTTGGGTATTTCCTGATGGGTGCCAGCCAGGTTCCCGTCGTGCTCTACGAGCCGCTGGTGGTCAGCCGTCGTCTCGGTCTGGCACCGGGGTTGAGCAGTGACTCTCTTTCCCTGCTGGGCTTCGGTTGCGCTTCAGGCGCTCTTGTGGCGGCCAGTCTGCCGAGGGTCTGGCCGACCCGATCCCTGCTCGCCATCGCCGCCTGGGTCGGCCTTGCCGGCAGTCTCCTCTACCTCTTCGGGAGCTCCCTTCCTGCCGTGGCTGCAGCCACTTTCCTCACCGGTGTCTGGATCTGGACCATGGTGACGCTCACCTACGACCGGCTTCAGGAGCTGGTGCCGGAGTCCCGGCACAGGAAGACGTGGGCGAAGCTCACCGCCCTGCTGGGGATCGGGTTCATGCTGTTCTCCTTCGGGTGTGCCGGCCTTGCCGCGGCTCACCTTGATTCCGTTCTGCTGATTGGAACTGTGATCATGACCCTGCATGTGCTGATGGAGTTTCAGCAGATGAAAGGCGCTTGAAGCCGGGGTAAGGCCGCCTGAGACCTCGCGTAACAAATAGACACAGAATAGCTGCCATCTCGCTGCATGTTAATTACCCTAGAAGTCGGAGTCGCGAGCGGCATAGCATGTTGCCTTTCCTGGGCGGAATCTCTCCGGCCTCATGATCTGCATGCAACCGAACATCTCATCGCGTCTCTCCAGCCCTGCAGCTCCTCTTCCCATGCGACTCCAGGATCTTGAAGCCTTCGATTCCGTACCTTTTCTGCTCTGGGCAAAGGACGAAAATGGTGTTCATCTCTTTGGCAACAAAGCGATTTGTGACCTGGCAGGAGAAAACGTTGTCGGGAAAAAGGACAATGATCTGATCTGGGCGAATGATGCTGAAGCTCTTCAGGCCCATGATCGAAAGGTGCTTGAGTCGGGGAAGACGGAGTATCTTCATGAGTACGTGCAGAAATCCAGGCATGGCCACGCAACGCTGAATGTCTGTAAGTGGGCAGGCGAGCTTGATGGGAAGAGGTGCTGCTTCGGCATTTCATTCGTCATCGATAACGATTAGTCTGATCTTGCGGGAAAGTCTGATGAGCGCCAGAGATTCAGGCTTTGATCAGGACCTCATCAGAAGCACTGGGTTCCATGTCTGCATCAGCACATCTGACCTAGAGCGTTCTCTCGCTTTCTATACAGCGCTTGGGTTCAGCGCCGACAATCAGTTGGCAATTGAGAGAGAATCCATTAAAATGCAATATCTTTATCATCCACTATGCAATGCCTTGGTGGAAATCATATGCCATCTTGATCGATCACCCTGTCATCGGCCAAGAATTGCTCGCAAGGATGTTTTAGGACTGAATCACTTTGGATTCCACGTCAATGATCTTGGTAGAGTTCGCGAAGCCCTGAAACGTCTTGGCGCCCTGGTTGTTGAGGACTCATCAAGAGGTGACTATGATTTCATCTTTGCGCAAGGCCCTGATGGAGAACTGGTGAGCTTTGCGGAATTCAAGGGTGATCGCGGTGGTCAGCTCCTGCATTGAAATGCTTGGATCATCACTGCTTAGATAACGATTCAGAAATGCTGCTTCTGTGAGAGGGATGCTTGGAGAATTTCCTTAAGAGAACTCCGTGAGTCCGTATCACGCTGATCTGGCACTTCCTGCCATGCCAATCCAGCTGGGGATGGCATCTGCATGATGCGCAATCATCTTCCAGATGCCATCTTCCCTTCGATACACCGATGTTTCTCTGGCCATCTGCTCCACTTCTTTGCCTTCAGTGTTGGTGATGATGCCCTTTTCAATGAATTGCACAACAGCCATGTCTCCATTCATGGTGATGTGCTTCTCGACTTCCTCCATGTGGCCGCCCCGAGCCAGCGTTGCCTGGGCCTGCCAGTCCGTCCATGTCGCTTCCCATCCAACACGGAGCCCACCCTCAGCAGACATGTAGGAAACATCATCGGAGTGGGAATAGATGTCAGCAAATGGCGCTGGATCGCCTGAGAGCATCGCATTGAGGGCCACGAACCACGCTTTCTGTGCAGACAGAATGGCAGCCTTGTCTTCTGGACTCATGAAGGCATGCTCCTGGAAGGAATCAATCTTGACCTGCAATACATTAAGTCCTCATCGACGTATTGATCGTTGCATCATGTGAGTCGGTCATCACCCTCCGGCGCAAGGCCTTCCTGCCCACGACCTGATCAATGGACTCGCCGGCTGCTTGTGCCACGTATGTCAAGGTGTAACCAGAACATCCAGAATGTAGGTCTGTCCAGACTTCACCGATTGAAGCGCGCGCAAGATGCCTGAGGTAAGGGCGGACTGGTGGCTGATCCTTTCGCCGGCACCTCCGTAGCCCTCGGCAGCCTTGAAGTAATCGGGCATGGGATGAATGACGTTGCCGACGCAATTGCCCTCCTGTACTGCCGCCCCATTGGGGTAGAACTTCTGGAGATTGGCGGTCTGGGAGGCATATTGGCCATTATTGCAGACCACGATGAAAAGGGGTGTGGCATATTCCTGGGAAAATCCCAGGGCAGCTGGCACTGGGTTGTAATGCCAGGCACCATCTCCGATGATGCATACCACCATAGATTCCGGACACGCCAACCTGACGCCAAGGGCGACCCCCAGGCCGGTGCCAAGAGCTCCATGCCAGCCACGGACCTGCCTGAAGGGCTTGCGTCTGAAGAGCTCGCTCAGATAGAAATCGATCTGGCAGACGATCTCATCGACGAAGATAGTGTCTTCTGGCAAGGCATCATGAAGTGCTTGAAAGAGGTATGGAGCTGCGACAGCCCTTTCTACCGTTTCTATGAGATGCTGCGCTTGCTCTCTTTGCTCAGATCTCTTCTTCTCGAGGTAACCGGTCCAGCGCTCTGTCCGATCGGGGGGGCTGTGGCTCTTTGCGCGAAGCGCCCGCGCGAGGGCAGCCAGGTTGCCAGGTACATCTCCCGCAAGCGTATGGGTCGTGGCATATCCCCAGTACGAGGACCGTGGCCGAAGGGGATCCTCGGCCACATGCACCACAGCGCAGTCGGGCTTGAGGGTCTGAAGAGGCGGGTGCCAGGGGGCGTCCACACCAGCCAGAAGGATCACGTCCGCTTCCGCGATCACCGCCTCGATCGCCCCGGCGCCATGGAGGGGATGGCTGCGAGGAAAACTGTGGTGGCTTGGCATGAAGAACTCATACACAGGGGCCTGCAGGATTTCGGCAATCTCCAGAAGAGCTTTTCGACCCTGGTCCGTTCGGCCCGCATAATCAGTGCGGATGATCGGATTTACTGCCCGTAGGAGCAGGTCGGCAAGCCTGAGGATCTGCTCCTCCGGCGCAACGACCCCAGGGCAATCGAGCGAGGGTCGCTGCAGCGGGCTGGCCGGACCCATCAGCAGGTCGACCGGTACCTCGAGCAGGGTGGGTCCGCGGGGGATCGCCCTGGCCATGTAATGGGCACGTCGCCACTCATGCAGAACAGCCGAAGCGGTGCGCACTTCCCTGGCCCACTTCACAACCGCCTCGCCAGACCGGGCAGGTCCAGCGGCATGGGCCAGAAGTGAGGGCCATTCCAGACCGGGATCGGTGGCCGGATCCTCCCCCCAGCTAAGGGAATCCATGGAGATGACCACCATGGGCACGTGATCCTGCATCGCTGAACGCAGACCCATCGACCCGTTCTGCACTCCCAGGTTGGTGGGAAGAAACACGACCTGGGGCTCTCCAGTGATCTGGTAGTACCCCGATGCCAGGGCAACGGCGAGCAACTCGTGGCGGCAGCGGTGGTAGTGGAGCGGGGTCTTGCCTTCACGGCGGACCAGCTCTTCCCAGACCGGCGCCATCACCGCAATCGGTGACGCGAACAGGCGGCTGATTCCGCTGACCTCCATCTGATCGAGGAGCGCCGCTGCGCCGGTCGACTCCTGCCCTTGCATGATCACGGCATGATCCGCTGGCTCTGGATTCCAGTGAAGCATCAAGGCCCGAGCAAGCTTCTGTGGAGAAGGCGCTAACGCACAGAAACGCAATGAAGAACCCCTTGGTGATGGGCAAGACTGCTGTGCTGATCAGAACGGCAGCTTCATCCACAGAACAAGGGTGGGAGAAAAGGGTTTTCCGGTTTTCTGGCGACCTGGCTGACCAAGCAGCCAGCATGCCTCTCTTCCGCTTCTGAACAGCTTTCGAATGAACAGCGTAGCCAAGACTGTTACTCCTCCTGAGCATGTACCGAAGGGCTTTCCCGTTCCGTCTTGCTGGCTGTTCCTGGAAACCCTGTCCGCAGAACGATCGGGCATGCCATCCTGAGGACACAGGTCGCTGCATAAGTACTCCGTGTTCCTTCGTGGCTGGCATCGAATCGTTCCCAGTCTTCTTCCCCTTCTTCTCTCCTCCACACCTGTGATTGCTGCTGCGCCTGACGACGGTTGCGTCCCATTGGTGCCGGCACGCTACGTGGTGATGGAGAGGGGATCGTTTTCTGCTTCTGAGAGGAGGGAGCCGACAGCCCGCCTCCTGCAGGAGGAATGGCAGGCTGACGGCACCATTGAAGGAAGGGTGTTCGAACGTATCGGCAAAGACTTCCGAGAGATCGAATACCGGGGAGTCATCCAGCCTCTGCCGGGTTGTCGGGCTCTCCTCAGGCGGCAACCGCTCGCACCAGACACCGCTGCGCATCTCGACGCGCAGGCGTTTCTCGACATCTCCGGTCGACCTCACTACAGCCTCACTGAGTTTCCTGGCGCCACGATCACGGGAATCTTTCGGCGTCAGGTGAACGAAGTTTGTCGCGACGCGAGCCTGGAGGGTACGGTCCTGAGTGAACAGCAGGGGTTCACATGGCAGAAGGGGTGGATCCCCAACGCTGTGATTCAGAGAGAGCGATGGAAGAACCGCCGCGTCGATGGTGTGGCCTTGAGCAGCTACGCAGGAGTTCAGCAGTCGGCATCCTACTCCGGGTCAGCCAGTGTTGCCTCGAATTGCCTGGGCACCATTGTGCAGCGCGACAGTGAGGGTGTGGCCTACAACTATCGGGCCGTTGTCATGGCCGATGGTTCCGGCTATTTCTATCTTCAGACAGACCCTGAGGATCTCACGGTCGGCTGGCTCCAGAAGGTCTCCCCACATCCCTGAAGCGGCGATTCCCTCTTCAGTCGCAGGGATGAAACCTCATTGGTCAGACCTGCGATTCTTCGAGTTCACTTCATGAATCTCGCTGCACCGGGCAGGCTTGCCTGGAGCTTCAGCAGAGTTTTCTTTCCCTCCTCCTGCGGGGCGGGTGATCAGCGCAGCCACCTCGAGCTGATCGGCGAGGTCTCCGGCCCCTCGGTGGTCATCGGAATCACTCAGAGTCCGCCTCCAGGCCCGACCGGGAGATTGCCCCCTCCCGGAGTTGCACCCGGTCGAACTTGCCGGTGCTGTTGCGGGGGAGCTCGGTGATGGGCAGGTAGCGCACCGGCAGCTTGTAGGCCGCCAGCCGTTCGGCCAGGTAGCCCCTCAGACCCTCCTCATCGGGCAAGGCGACTCCGGGCTGCGCCTGGATCCAGGCCACCGGCACCTCGCCATCGCGGGGATGGGGCACGCCCACCACCACCGAAGCATGCACCGCGGGGTGGGCATCGAGCGCCTCCTCGATCTCCGCCGGGGCGATGTTCGAGCCACGGCGCACGATCACCAGCTTGCGACGCCCGCAGAACCAGAGCGTGCCCTCGGCGTCGCGGCGGGCGAGATCGCCGCTCATCAGCCAGCCGTCCCGGAACAGCGACCGCGTGGCTTCGGGGTTCTTCCAGTAGCCGACCGTGGCGGAGGCCGTGCGCACCGCGATCTCCCCCACCTCCCCCTGCTCCACCTCCATGGTTCCCGATGGCGGCAGCAGCCGCAGCTCGGTACCCGGGGTGGGCAGTCCCAGGGAGCCCGGCTTCCGCTCGCCGTGGATCGGCTGCATGGCGTAGTAGCCACCCACCTCGGTCATGCCGCAGCCCTCCAGCACCGTCCAGCCGAACAATCTGCGGAACCGCTCCTGCAGTTCCAGGGGCACGGTGTCACCCGATCCGATCACGGTGCGCAGGGTGGGAAGGGCCACCCCATGCGCTTCGAGGTGGTCGACGAGATCGAGCAGATCGCTGGCCAGCAGGCCGAACTCGGTGATTCCGTACTGATGGATCAGCGCCACGGATGCGGCCGGAGACGGCCGCATCGCCAGCACCACCCCGGCACCGGCGCGCAGGCTGGGCAGCAGCTGGGTCTGGAGGCCGCCCGCATGGCAGAGAGGCTTGCCCACGAGAACCACGTCTCCGGGCTCCAGATCCAGCGCCAACCGGCAGCTGTCGATTGCCGCCAGGCAGCCCCGGTGGGTGTGCACCACCCCCTTCGGTCTTCCTGTGCTGCCGGAGGTGAAGAGAATCAGCGCAGGATGGTCCTCGGGCAGATTCTCCACCGGCTCGATGGGCGACATCCCGAGAAGGGCCGGCCAGGGCAGCACGGCATGGCCAGGGATGTCTGCGTCTCTGACCTCATCGGCCGGCAACACGACAACCCGGGGTTCGATGCTGGCGAGCATCGACTGCACTTCCGCAGCGGCCAGTCGCTCGTTGAGCGGAACGGAGATCGCCCCGATCCGGGTGCAGGCCAGGGAGAGCAGAACGGCCTCGGGGCCGTTGGGCAGACGCCAGCCGACCCGCTCTCCCGGCCGGATTCCGTGAGCCCAGAGGCCCGCGGCCACAGCGGCAACAGCTGCGTGCAGCTCGCTGTAGTTCAGGGGAGGCCCGGGGGCCAGCAGGGCGGGGTGTGTGGGATTCAGGTTCAGTGCATCGTCGAGCAGGCGCTGAAGACCGGTGGCGGACATGGACCTGCGGCGAACGGAACGGCAGGCCAGGAGCCCACAGGACCATTGTGCGGATCGTTGAGGGCATGGGCATCTACCAACGGCAACTCTTGCTCCTCTCCTGCCTCCAACTCGGCAAGAAGATGCCTTCCCTGCCGGCTCAAGGTCGTCATCGGTGTCCTCCGGTTATCAAGAGTGTGCCCGGGCGGGAGCGAGAGAGAGGATACTCGACCAACACTGCAAGCCGATGGCTATGCACTGAAGTAGGGGTGTTTCGGCGATTTCCGATGCGCCAATGGTTTTCAGGTCGCAAGAAGAGGCGTCGTCAATTCTTTACTTGATGCCCTTGCAGGCATTGAAGCGCAGATCATTCGGGGATTGAGGCACCCGATTCTCAGGGGTTGGAGGATGATGCAAACACGTTGCCTGATGCTTTCGCTGACTCCAAGGTCGCGATGTCGCTGCCCCCTTCAAGGCAGTGGGGACCAGGTATGTTGATGCTTCATCAGGTTGCTGTCATGGAATTCACCCGAGTGGTGTTCTACGGACGTCTTGGGGAGCAGGCGCTGACGATGTTCAACCTTGATCTTCGGGAGTGGCGTGGTGCCAGAGTGCTCGACTGTCCCGGTGGCCCGGGCTCCCTCTCGGCTGTACTGCGGGCGCAGGGCTTTGAGGTGACTGCGGTTGATCCGCTCTACTCCCTGGACGAGGACACCCTGAGACAGCGCGCTCTGGCTGACCTCGATCGCGCCATGGCTGTGCAGGCGGGTGATCCAGCGATCCGTCCTGACTTTGATCTGGCGGCCTGCCGTCAGGAACATCTCGATGCCCTTGAAGTGTTTTTAGCGGATCGACGTGCCTCTCCGGAGCATTATATTCCTGCCAGTTTGCCAGAGTTACCCTTCGCGGATGGCAGTTTTGATCTGGTGCTGAGCGGACATCTCTTGTTTAGCTATTCCTCAATAGCTGATGGTGGCCTGATGCTGGGAAAGGAACTGGACTTCGCATGGCACCGGAATGCACTGATCGAATTGCTGCGCGTCAGCCGCATGGCGGTACGTCTGTATCCAGCCCACACGATTGAGCGCCAGGCCCGGCGGCATCCCTTCGCCGAGTCCCTTCTGGATGAACTTCCCCCCTGCTGGAGCGGGCGGTTCGTCTCGACCCCCTACGACCAGGGCCATGATGGACTCACGGAGGTTCTTGAGTTGGTTAAAACTCCTGCTCCTTTTCGAGTAAGGGATATGTGTGACTCCAATCTCTCAGACAACTGACTGACTAGGAAACCAGAGATCCTTCGGCTTTCCGTTCCGCGCTGTCCAGGGTCATCTCCTTCATTTCCCGGTTCCTTTCTATGTTCCCTCCGGGTGGGCGTAGGTCCATTTCTGTGCATCACTCCTCTGTTCAGCCTGTTGTGCACAGCTCCCTCAGCGCCAAGCCGCAGATTCCTCAGGGCGATCAGCCCATTCATCCTGCAGGGATTGATCTGGGGTATGGGCAGCGCCCGCCCCTTCTTGGCCTCCTGATTCCGCTGTCCATCGTCATGGCGGGAATCCGCTCAAGGGAACGTCAGAAATCCGTGCGAGAGTGAATTACGGCGAGGTGAAAGCACCTGCTCGTCACCTCCCACTTCTGGAGCGAACATTTGAACACACTGTTGGTGTATCCAGAGTTTCCCAAGACATTCTGGAGTTATGAGAAGATTCTGGAGCTGGTCAACCGAAAGGTTCTGCTCCCACCCCTTGGTCTGATCACGGTGGCAGCCATTCTGCCGCAACATTGGAACTTCCGGTTGGTGGATGTGAACATCCGGCCGGTTTCCGAGGAGGAATGGGACTGGGCGGACCTCGTGATCATGTCGGCGATGATCGTCCAAAAGGAGGATATCATTCGGCAGATCAATCTCGCCCGCCAGCATTCGAAGCCGGTCGCCGTCGGTGGACCCTACCCAACCTCCACTCCGGAGGAACTGGTTGCCGCCGGAGCCGACTACCTCATTCTTGATGAGGGGGAGATTACCCTTCCACTTTTCGTGGAAGCCCTCAAGCGGGGCGAGAGCAGCGGCCGCTTCACCGCAGAGGGGGTCAAGCCGGATGTCACCTCTACGCCGATCCCCCGTTACGACCTGCTGGAGTTGCGTGCCTACGACTCGATGAGCGTGCAGTTCTCGCGTGGCTGCCCTTTCCAGTGCGAGTTCTGCGACATCATCGTGCTCTATGGACGCAAACCTCGCACGAAGACGCCAGAGCAGCTGATCGGCGAGCTGAACCGGCTCTTTGAGATTGGTTGGCGCGGTGGAGTCTTCATGGTTGACGACAACTTCATCGGCAACAAGCGCAATGTGAAGCTCATGCTCACAGCCCTTGAGACATGGCAGAGAGAACATGGCTACCCCTTCCGTTTCGACACCGAAGTCTCCCTCGATCTGGCGGATGATCAGCCACTGATCGATCAGATGCTCGCCTGCAACTTTGCTGCTGTCTTCATGGGGATTGAAACACCCGACACTGAGAGTCTGGCCGCCACGATGAAATTTCAGAACACCCGCTCTCCTCTTCTCGACTCGATCGACAGGGTTACACGCTCCGGACTGCGGGTGATCGCTGGGTTCATCATCGGCTTCGATGGTGAGAAGGAGGGCGCCGGGGAGCGGATCGTGGCCTTCTCGGAGGCGGCTGGTATTCCCACCACCACCTTCGCCATGTTGCAGGCACTTCCCCACACGGCGCTGTGGCATCGGTTGGCGAAGGAAGGGCGACTGATTGCGAAGGATGGCAACATCAACCAGACCACTTTGATGAACTTCGTTCCCACCCGGCCCGTGGAGGATATTGCTCACGAGTATGTAGATGCCTTCTGTCAACTCTACGAGCCCCACAAGTACCTCGACAGGGTCTATCGCTATTTCCTCAAGCTCGGTCCGCCGCGGGTAAGATCGTCGTTCAGATTTCCCGATCCCGTCGTGCTGCGGGCCCTGCTGATCGTGTCCTGGCGCCAGGGAGTTCTGCGTTCCACCCGCTGGGCCTTCTGGCACCACCTGTTCCACCTGCTTCAGGTCAACCCGCGCGTGGTGGAGCAGTACCTTGCCGTGTGTGCTCACAACGAGCATTTCATGGACTACCGTGACATCGTGCGGCAGCAGATCGAGCACCAGTTGGCTGCCCAGACGCGGGACCAGGAACTCAGCGAGCAGTCCCAAAGGGTCTTCCGAGGCCTCGCGGCCCAGCCCCTGCCGTAGGTAGACCCCTTTTGCTTCAGCTCCTGCAGCCCGGCAGCACGTTGCTGCGGAGGATGATGAGGAAGGATCAGGCCATCACGGCCCGCATCAGCTCCTCGTCGGCCTCCAGGTTGGCGGTGACGCTGCGCACGTCGTCGAGATCGTCGAGGGCGTCGAGCATGCGCAGGCAGGCGGCCAGGGTGTCGGGCTCGTCGAGGGGGCAGGTGGTGTCGGCGATCCAGCGGTGCTCCCAGCCGGCCACGGGCAGCCCTTGGCGGCGCAGGCCGTCCTGCAGGGCCTCCAGGTCGGCGTAGGCGCCGAACACCTCGCCGCCGTCCTCGTCGAGGCTGTAGCCGGTGGCCGCAGGGCCGCCCTCCTCCTCCAGGGCGAGCAGCACCTCCAGCAGCGTCTCCTCCTCCAGCCCCGGCTGATCGATCCGCACCACCGAGCGCTGCTCGAACAGGTAGCTCACGCAGCCGGTCTCGCCCAGGTTGCCGCCGTGCTTGCCGAAGGCGAGGCGCAGGTCGGCGGCGGTGCGGTTGCGGTTGTCGGTGAGCGCCTCGATGAGCACCGCCACGCCACCGGGCCCGTAGCCCTCGTAGCGCACCTCCTCGAGCTGGGCGCCCTCACCACCCGCCTGGCCCGATCCCTTGGCGATCGCCCGGTCGATGTTGGCGTTCGGCACGCCGGCCGCCTTGGCCTTCTCGATCGCGGTGCGCAGCTGGAAATTGCCGGCTGGATCGGCGCCACCCCGCGCCGCCACCATGATCTCGCGGGCCAGGCGGGTGAACACCGCCCCCCGCTTGGCGTCGACGACGGCCTTGGTGCGCTTGATCTGGGCCCATTTGCTGTGGCCGGCCATCGGCGTCGGTGGCGGGGAATGTCGCGGGTGGGGGGTGTTCAGCCGGCGGCATCGAACACCAGCCGGGGCCGGAGCAGGCCGTCGGGCTCTGCCCGGGCGATGCCCGCCAGGATGCCATCCGGACCGACCACGGCCACGGGACTGCCCGCCTCGAAGCCATCCGCCGCCGGGGTCAGGCTCCGGCCGCAGCGCCAGGCCCGCAGCTGATCGGTCTCCAGCCGGTGGCGGGCCAGGTGGGACAGGGCCTCGAGTGGATCGATCAGGGGCGGCAGGGGGATCTCCTCGAGACGCTCCAGCGGCACGGCCTGCTCCAGGCCGAAGCCGAGGGCCCCATGCCGCCGCAGCCGGGCCAGGGCGGCGCCGCAGCCCAGAGCCTCGCCGAGATCCCTCGCCAGCGAACGGATGTAGGTGCCCGCCGAGCACTCCACGTCGATCTCGATCCGGCCCTGCTTCAGGTCCAGCTCCAGCAGCTCCAGGCGGCCGATCGTCACCTGCCGCGCCGCCAGCAGCGGCTGCTCACCCCGCCGGGCCCGCACGTAGGCCCGCTCGCCATCGACGTGGACGGCGGACACCAGCGGCGGCCGCTGCAGGATCGTGCCGCGGAAGGCCGCCAGGGCCGCTTCCACGGCGGGGCGGTCGATCGTGCCCCAGTCCGACCGCGCCAGAACCTCCCCCTCCAGGTCGTCGGTGCTGGTGCGCACCCCCAGCTGCACCACGCCCCGGTAGTGCTTGTCGCCGGTGAGGTAGGGCAGCAGCCGGGTGGCGGGGCCCAGGGCGACGGGCAGCACGCCGCTCACGGCCGGATCGAGGGTGCCGCCGTGGCCCACCCGGCGCAGGCCGTAGGCCCGCCGCACCCGGGCCACGCAGCCATGGGAGGTGAGGCCGGCGGGCTTGTCGAGAACGAGGAAGCCGCAGAGGCTGGGGGAGGCTGGTCCCATGGTTCGGCGGCGGAGCGGCGAATGGAGGTGCAGGAACGTCGGGAGGTGGCCTTCCTGGTGCTGGCGGGGCTCTTCCTCGGGACGATGGGGATGCTCAACATCCTCGGGCTCACCCGTTTCGTGAGCCTGGGCAGCGTGGGGGGATTCCCGCTGGTGGTGGCGGTGGGGGCCCTGCCCTATCCGGTCACCTTTCTCTGCACCGACCTGATCAGCGAGCTCTGGGGTGAGCGCCGCGCCTCCCAGCTGGTGTGGGTGGGGCTGCTGCTCAACGGCTGGATCGTGCTGGTGCTGTGGCTGGGGGGAGTGCTGCCCGGTCCCCCCGGCCCGGTGTTCGATGAGGTGCGCCGGCTGGCCTTCGGTGCGGTGGGGGCCTCGATGGTGGCCTACCTGGCCGCCCAGTTCGCCGATGTGCGGCTCTTCCATTTCTGGAAGCGTCTCACCCGGGGAAGGGCCCTGTGGCTGCGCAACAACGGTTCGACCCTGGTGAGCCAGCTGGTGGACACCACGGCCGTGGTGCTGATCAGCCACTACTCCGCCCACGTCCTGCCGGTGCGCCAGGGGGAGCCCCTGGCGCCGCAGCTGGCCACCTTCATCGCCAGCGGCTACCTGTTCAAGGCCCTGGCCGCCCTGGTGGACACCCTGCCCTTCTACCTGCTGGTGAGATGGCTGCGGGTGTGGCTGGAGGTGCCGGGGGAGGGGGCCGAGCTCAGCGGCCCGGAGGCCGGCCTCAGGCCGTCGCCACGTTGATCCGCTTGCGGTTGCGCAGCCCCCGCCGGATCGAGTCGAAGTTCACCACCCCGTCCACGAGGGCGTAGAGGGTGTCGTCGGAGCCGCGTCCCACGTTGACGCCGGGCAGCACGGAGGTGCCGCGCTGCCGCACCAGGATCGACCCGGCGCTGACCTGCTGGCCGCCGTAGCGCTTCACGCCGAGGCGCTTGGCGTTGGAGTCGCGGCCGTTGCGGGTGGAGCCGGTTCCTTTCTTGTGGGCCATGGGGAAGAGATGCGGTAGGGGTAAGGGGGAGCTGGGGTCAGGAGAGGGCCTTGCCGCCCACGGTGATCGACTCGACCATCACCCGGGTGAGCTCCTGGCGGTGGCCGGTCTTGCGCCGCGTCTTCTTCTTGGGGCGCATCTTGAACACCGTGATCTTGCGTCCACGGCGGTGGGCCATCACCTTCAGCTCCACGCTGGCGCCGTCCACGTAGGGGCGGCCGACCGTGGTGCCGCTGCCGTCCTTCACCAGGAGCACGCTGTCGAGGGTGACCGTGCTGTCCACCTCGGCCGCCACGCGGTCGATGTCGACGTAACGGCTGGGCTGCAGCCAGAGCTGGCGGCCGGAGGCCTCGACGATGGCGTAGGGGCCGGTCGGGGAGCCGGCGGCGGGCGGTGGTGAGGTGGTCATGGCGTCAGGGCGCGGCCGGGCTGGCGGAAGCCATTGAGGGGCCCGGGCTGCGGCAATCGAAAGACAAACAAACATCTTGGCCGCGCCGGACTCCCTCCGTCAACATGCTTGAGGTCTCCGCACTGCCCCAGCCCTCCCCCGTTGCGATGCCCGAGCCGGCGCTGACGATCGCCTCCCTGCTGCGGCAGCCCGAGCTGGCCGGCGCCTGCGCCCGGTGGCTGCGGGGAGGCCGCCACCGGCTGCGCACGCCCGAGCCGGCGGACGATCCGGTGCAGGCCCTCGACGGGCACCGGGAGGACTTCGACGCCGTGCTGCTGGAGCAGGACGCCATCCCCTCCGCCACCTACCAGGAACTCCTGGAGCGGGGCCTGCTCCTGCCGGCGGTGGTGATCGGCGAGGTGTCCGGCCGGATCGAGTACCACGACGCGGAGGTGCACCTGCCCCCCGACCAGCTCGAGCAGCTGAGCTACAGCTTCGATGCCGCGGTGTCCCGCTTTCTTCGTCGCGGTCTGCTGGGGGCCGGCAATTTGCCGCCCGGTTCGTCGGGCACCCCGCCCGACCGCTGGCGGCTCGCCAACCGCCTGCGGGAACGCCTGGGCTACCTGGGGGTCTACTACAAGCGCGACCCTTCCCGCTTCCTGCGCAATCTTCCCCAGCAGGAGAGGCAGCAGCTGCTCCATTCCCTCAGCCGTACCTACCGGGATCTGCTGCTGAGCTACTTCCGCGATCCCGCCGCCGCCAACCAGGCCCTGGAGAGTTTCGTGAACACGGCCTTCTTCAGTGACCTGCCGATCACGAACACGGTCGAGATCCACATGAACCTGATCGATGGCTTCTGGAAACAGCTGAAACTGGAGGGCCACAAGAATGACTTCCTTCAGGACTACCGGCTGGCCCTCCTGGATGTGATGGCCCATCTCTGCGAGATGTACCGCCGCAGTCTCCCCGCCGATGCCCCCCTTCCTCTGGGCGGGGGGCTGTCCGCCGTTCCCAGCACCGAGGCTCCCTGAGATGTCGCCCCGCAAGACCTACATCCTCAAGCTCTACGTGGCCGGCAACACGCCCAACTCGATGCGGGCGCTGAAGACCCTGCGCAACATCCTCGATACGGAATTCCGCGGTGTCTATGCCCTCAAGGTGATCGACGTGCTCAAGAACCCTCAGCTGGCGGAGGAGGACAAGATCCTTGCCACCCCCACCCTCTCGAAGATCCTGCCGCCGCCGGTGCGCCGCATCATCGGCGACCTCTCGGACCGCGAACGGGTGCTGATCGGCCTCGATCTTCTCTATGACGAACTGAGTGAGTCGGACAGCGATCTGCAACTGGAGACGCTCGACGCACACGACGGGGCCGTCTCTCCTCCCACCGGCGAGGGAACATCCTGAGCGCCTCTCTCCCCTCCCTTCACCTCTCCGCTTTCCCTCACTTTCTCCCTTGCCGCCTTCGATGCAGGATTCCAGCCTCCCCCCCTCCTCGAGCGGTACGCCCCTGATGCAGGTGCAGAAGATTCCCACCGGCATCGAGGGCTTCGATGACATCTGCCATGGCGGTCTGCCGGTGGGCCGCTCGACCCTGATCAGCGGCTCCTCCGGCACCGGCAAGACGATCCTCTCGCTGAACTTTCTCTACAACGGCATCCGGCAGTTCAACGAGCCCGGCATCTTCGTCACCTTCGAGGAGTCGCCCATCGACATCCTGCGCAATGCCGCCAGCTTCGGCTGGAACCTCCAGGAACTCCAGGATCAGGACAAGCTGTTCCTGCTTGATGCCTCCCCCGATCCGGAGGGGCAGGACGTGGCCGGCAGCTTCGACCTCTCCGGCCTGATCGAGCGCATCCACTACGCCATCCGCAAATACCGGGCCAAGCGGGTGGCGATCGACTCGATCACGGCGGTGTTCCAGCAGTACGAAGCGGTCTCGGTGGTGCGGCGGGAGATTTTCCGTCTCATCGCCCGCCTCAAGGAGATCGGGGTCACCACGGTGATGACCACCGAACGGATCGAGGAATACGGCCCGATCGCCCGCTATGGGGTGGAGGAGTTCGTCTCCGACAATGTGGTGATCCTGCGCAATGTCCTCGAGGGGGAGCGCCGCCGGCGCACCGTCGAGATCCTCAAGCTGCGGGGCACCACCCACATGAAGGGGGAGTTCCCCTTCACCATGGGCGCCCATGGCATGAGCATCTTCCCCCTCGGGGCGATGCGGCTCACCCAGCGCTCCTCGAACGTGAGGATCAGCTCGGGAGTGCCCCGTCTCGACGAGATGTGCGGCGGTGGCTTCTTCAAGGACTCCATCATTCTCGCCACCGGTGCCACCGGCACGGGCAAGACCCTGCTGGTGAGCAAGTTCGTCGAGGACGCCTGCCGCAACCGGGAGCGGGCGATCCTCTTCGCCTACGAGGAATCCCGCTCCCAGCTGCTGCGGAATGCCACCAGCTGGGGCATGGACTTCGAGCAGATGGAGCAGGACGGCCTGCTCAAGATCATCTGTGCCTATCCCGAGTCCACCGGCCTGGAGGACCATCTGCAGATCATCCAGACCGAGATCAACCAGTTCAAGCCCTCCCGCATGGCGATCGACTCCCTCTCGGCCCTGGCGCGGGGGGTGAGCCACAACGCCTTCCGCCAGTTCGTGATCGGCGTGACGGGAT
Organism: uncultured Cyanobium sp.; assembly: GCA_964628165.1. GTDB lineage: Bacteria > Cyanobacteriota > Cyanobacteriia > PCC-6307 > Cyanobiaceae > Cyanobium. The sequence continues at coordinate 3,824 of CAZVPB010000001.1, read as the reverse complement.
ACGCCAAGCAGGAGGAGATCGCGGGGTTCTTCACCAACACCTCCGAGGAGTTCATGGGCAGCCACTCCATCACCGACTCCCACATCTCCACCATCACCGACACGATCCTGCTGCTTCAGTACGTGGAGATCCGCGGCGAGATGGCGCGGGCCCTGAACGTCTTCAAGATGCGGGGCTCGTGGCATGACAAGGGGATCCGCGAGTTCGTGGTCACGAGCAACGGTCCTGAGATCAAGGACTCCTTCGCCAACTTCGAGCGCATCATCAGCGGCGTGCCGCACCGCATCAGCAGCGATGAGCGCAGTGAGCTCACCCGCATCATGCGGGGTGTGGAGGCCGACGGCTGAGACGGTCCGGCTCCGGCGGTGGTTCCGCAGTGGCGGCCTCAGCTCGAGGCGGAGGTGTAGTGGGCCAGGGCGAAGTGCCAGAACCGGCGCGACAGGGCCGCGGCGGTGGCGGCCACCGCCAGGGAACCAATGAGCTGGGCGGGGCCGGCCCGCCCCAGCAGGGCCTCCGCCGGCACCGTCGTGAGGAAGGCCACCGGCAGCACGAAGGTGAGGAAGATCCGCAGCCCGAGGGGGTAGGCCTGCACGGGATACCGGCCGGCGGCGAGGGTGCTGCGCAGCACCTCCGTCGCGTTCCAGATCTTCACGAACCAGATGCTGGATGCCGCCAGCACGAACCAGAGGGCATACAGCAGCAGGCAGCTGGCCAGCAGCATCGCCACCGCCTGGGCCGCCGCCCACCACCCCGGCGGCGTCTCCAGCCGCGAGAGGGCGTAGAGCATGAGCCCCAGGCCGGCCCCCACCCCCGGCAGACCCCACGGGGAGAAGGTGCGCAGCGACAGCCAGAACTGGCTGTCGATCGGCTTGAGCAGCACGAAATCGAGGGTGCCCCGCTGCACCTGGGTCACGATCGAGCCGAGGTTGGGGTGGAGCAGGGTGCTCGCGACCCCGTCGAGCAGGGTGTAGGCCCCCAGCACCAGGAGGGCTCCCTCCCAGCTCCAGCCCCCCAGGCCGCTGCCGCCGCCGGCCGCCGGGCCGAAGAGCAGGGTGAGCACGAACAGACTGCCCGCCAGGTTCCCCAGCGTCGCGGCCAGCTCCACCAGGAAATTGACCCGGTACTCCATTTCCGCGGCGAGGGCACTGGCCCAGAAGCGCCGCCAGGTGAGGGCGTAGCGCGGCAGGCTCATGCCCCCATCGCCGAGTACCGGCGCAGGCCGGCCTTCCACAGCAGCCAGCTCAGGGGAACGAGCACGGCGGCCCAGGCGGCCATCACGGCGAACCCGGCGATCAGGTCCACCTCCTGGCCCGCCAGCAGCCGGGCCGGCAGGTGCACCATGGCGGGGAAGGGGGTGGCCAGGGCAAAGCGGCGGACCGGCTCGGGGTAGGTGTCGAGCGGCGCGATCAGCCCCGAGAGGTAGAGGTAGGGGATGTAGAGCAGCCGGTCGAGGGCGGTGGCCCGCTCGCTCCAGAAGCAGGCCATCGCGAGGGCGTACTGCAGCGCGAACCGCAGCAGGAAGGCGAGGTGGATCGTCAGGAGCCCCAGCGCCACCCGGCCGGCCGGGGGCAGCTCGAAGGCCGCCGGCTGCAGGAGCACGAAGAGGGCGGCCAGGCCGGCCGCGAACGGCAGGCGGGTGGCCTGCTCGGCCAGATGGGCGCTGAGGTGGCGCCACACCGGCGGCAGGGGCTGGAGCAGCTGGGCCGAGAGCCTCCCCTCCACCAGGTCCTCCTCGAAGCTGTGGATCACCCACACGATGGTGAACTGGCGGACGAGGAACACCGCCAGGAAATAGCGGGCCAGAACGACCGGATCGAGCCCGGCGCCTGCCGCTCCCCCCCGCCCGGCCACCTCGCTCCAGACGCCGTACATGATGAACGGCAGGAGGCCGGAGAGGGCCCACAGGGCGATCTCCGCCCTGTACTCGAGCATGGTGGCGTACTGGCTGGCGAGCAGGACCCGCGCCAGGCGCAGCACCCGCCCCAGCCGGAGCCGGCGCGACGGGGGGGCAAGGCGGTTCAGGACCTGCCGGCGTGGGTGAGCTCCTGCATCACCTCCAGCTGTTGCGGGCTGCAGAGATTGCGGTGGGCCCGCAGCAGGTCGTCCATCGTGGCGAGGATTTCAGGGGTGGGCAGTCCCTCGCTCATCTGCTGCAGCAGTCCATCGATCGTGGGCTCCGGCGCTTCGGTGCGGTCGGCGGTGCCGGAATTCGCGGAGTCGATGAACCGGTCGATGGTGCCGAGGATGAGTTCACGCTTCCAGCGCACGTACGTCATGGTGACAGCAGAGGGATGATGCTGAAACCAGCATGTCGATCGACCGGGCTCAGGGGACAGCCGCATTCGCCCAAGCTTCACGAATGTTGGGTGGCTCCGGCTTTACGGTTTTCGATCACGCACGGGGACACGGAAACTCAGGAAAATCCGGCCGTTTCCGGTCAGCGGGAGCAGACCGCGGTTCAGCCCCGAAACCACGCCTGCGTTCCTCCCGCAGGCGGAGTCTGATCGGCTGTCTGCTCGCCGCCGGCATCGCCGCCTTCCCCGCTGGGGGTGTGGCCCGGGAACTGCGGGTGGGGGTGAGCGGCTCGCCTCCGTTCGTGATGCCTGAGCCGGGGACCGGCGGGTCACCGGCCGGCGGGGGCATCAGTGTCGACGTGTGGGAGGAGGTGGCCGAACGGAACGACCTCGACTACCGCCTGGTGCCGATGCCCAGCACCGAAGCGAACGTGCGGGCGGTGGGGGAGGGGGACATCGATGTGGCCATCGGACCGATCAGCATCACCGCCGAGCGGCTGCGATCGGGCCGGATCGAGTTCAGCCAGCCCTACTTCTACGGGCAGGTGGGGGTTCTGCTCCCGGCGCGGCCCCCCACCCTCTGGAGCCGTCTCCGTCCCTTCTTCGGGGTCGCCGCCCTCAGCTCCGTGGGCGTTCTGCTCCTTTCCCTGTTCCTGGTGGGGAACCTCATCTGGCTGGCGGAGCGGCGCCGCAATCCCGGCCACTTCCCCCGCTCCTACTGGCGGGGCGTGGGCAACGGCACCTGGTTCGCCCTGGTCACCCTCACCACCGTGGGCTACGGCGACCGGGCGCCGGTCACCGCTGCGGGCCGTTTCCTGGCGGGCCTGTGGATGGTGCTGACCCTGCTGGCGGTCTCCTCGATCACCGCGGGACTCGCCTCCGCCTTCACCGTCTCCCTGGCCGACACGAGGCAGGCCTCCATCCGCGAGCCCGGTGATCTGCGCGGGAAGCGGCTGGCGGTGGTGGAGGGCACCACCAGCCGCCGCTGGTCGGAGGTGGTGGGAGCCCGGCCGGTGGTGAGCCCTTCTCTCGATGCGGCCGTGGAGCTGCTGCGGCAGGGCCGGGTGCAGGGCGTTCTGTTCGACCAGCCCGCCCTTCGCTACGCCATGAGCCAGCATCCCGAGGCTCCCCTCCGCCTGGCCCCCTTCGGACTCGGCACCCAGACCTACGGCCTGGTCCTGCCCGCCGACAGCGAGCTGCAGCTGCCCCTCGACGTGTCTCTGCTGGAGCTTCACCGCAGCGGCCGCATCGAGGCGATCGCGGATCGCTGGCTGGGGTCCTGATGGGGGGCCGGGTTCAGCGCCTGCTCCAGCAGCTCACGCTGCCCGAGAAGCTCGGCCTGCTCGACGGCGACACCCCGTTCTGGTCGGGCATGGCCGACATCGCCCTCCATGACGCCTCCCACCGCCACCCCTGGCCCACCGGTCAGGTGCGCCGCCTGGGTCTGACGGGCCTGCACTTCGTCGACGGTCCCCGCGGCGTGGTGCTGGAGGGGGGCGCCACCACCTTTCCGGCACCGATCGCCCGCGG